>DATNFP010000061.1:0-60843 GCA_035606335.1 Flavipsychrobacter sp.
GCTGAGAATATTAAATGGTTAAAGGAAAGATATCCCAAGAAAAAAATGATAATCTGGGCAGCCAGTATTCACCTGGCGGACAATACAAGTAGTATAGATAATAAGGCATACCAGATTGCAAACACGGGATCTTATTTAAAAAAACAATTCGGTAACCATTATTATTTTCTAGCTTTTACAACTAATTTCGGAAGGGGCGGATATAAAGAAACCGGGCTTTTTTCATTTAAATTTAAACATGCTACTCCTGGTAGCCTCGAATATTACATAGACAGTACTTGCTCTTATGATTTCGCCTTTTTATCACTTAGAGACCCTTCTATGAGAGCAAAGCTAGCCTTATATAAAATAGATAAAGCTAAGATCTTTGGAAAGAAAGAAATAAAAATGGATATCCCCAAAGTGTGTGATGGAGTCTTTTACATTAAAGAAATGCATTCGCCTAAGTATGGAATCAATCCAGATTAATTATTAATTTCATTTTTGATAAATCTATTAATCATTGAAACAGGCGAATTATTTTTATGCGCCTTTAATACTCCATGAAAAAAATATTATTCCTGTCGACATTAGAGAGCACGCCGTGGGGAGGAAGTGAGCAATTGTGGAGCGATATGACATTGAGGCTACTTGAGAAAAAATATAGTGTTATGGTTAACACTATAGAATGGCCAACTACACAAAAGAAATTGCTGCAAATACAGGAAAAAGGAGGCGAGCTGGTCTTCAGGCCCAATGTGCATATACAAAGTTCCATAAAGGGCAGGGTATTGAATAAAGTAAGTGGTCAAAAATGGAAAGGAAGGATACAGGAATTTAAGCCTGATGTTGTTCTCATTAACCAGGGAGGAACATTTGACAATGCCCTTTACCCTACTCTTGCTTCATGGATAAAATCGCTCAATGCTCCTTATTATATCATCCCGAATTTTTGTCCAGAGTATGGCTACCTGGCAGATAATTTAAGACCATTTTTTGCAGAATATTTTAGTGGTGCTGAAAAAGTATTATTCGTCAGCAAAAGAAATTTAGAAGTGGCAGAAAGATTGCTGGCACGTGCAATACCAAATGGCATTGTAATAAAAAACCCAATCAAACTGACAGAAACGCCCATCAATTACCCAAGTGAAGATATTTATAAAATGGCTGCCGTTGCGAGGCTTGAAACAGAAGTAAAGGGTTATGATTTATTAATTGAAGTATTGGGACAACCGCAATGGAAGGATAGAAACTTCCAAGTAAATATATACGGGCAGGGAGAACACAAAAAATATTTGGAGGAACTGATCGCGTTCAGAGGGTTGCAGGATAAAATAATATTCCGGGGCTTTCTAAATAATGTAGAACAGGTCTGGGAAGAGAATCATATACTGGTGATGCCGTCTCGCGGAGAAGGCACACCATTATCATTACTTGAAGCTAATTACTGTGGCAGGGCAGCAATAGTAACCGATGTGGGAGGCAATGCAGATGTAATAACCGAAGGGGAGAATGGCTTTGTAGCCGAAGCTCCTGTAATAGGTAGCTTTTCGCATGCTATGGATAGAGCATGGCAAAAAAGACAACAATGGAAAGCTATGGGTGAAAATGCAAAACAGAAATTGCAACAATCATATCCTAAAGACCCCGTGAGAGAAGTGATAAAATTAATTTTAGGTAAAGGATAACAGCATTACAATCGAAGGATTTTTATCTATATTGCGCCCATAGATCAAAAAAAGCACAGGTTACTGTATTTATTTTACCCCTTAATATTATTTTTAAGGCTTAAATCTAATTACTTAACAATCTATTGGCTAAAACAGGAATTAGTTTTGAACTTATGATAAATATATAAGGAATCAACTATAAGTTCCTTGGAAAAGAAAAAATTAATCCGAAATGAAAAAATTCAAAGAAATATTAAAGCTAGTGGTACTGAGCGTCAGTATTTTCATTAGTATGCCTACACAAAAAGTACAGGCGCAGCCTAGTACCGATGTATCAATCCAGGATTTTTATGACAACTTAGCACCTTATGGCCAATGGGTGGACGATCAAGAATATGGATACGTATTTGTGCCTAACGTAGAACAAGATTTCAGGCCTTATTATACGGACGGTTATTGGGCAATGACAGAATATGGCAATACATGGGTATCCAGCTATCCGTGGGGTTGGGCATGTTTCCACTATGGCCGCTGGACTTATGACAATTATTACGGGTGGGTATGGATACCCGGTACAGAATGGGGTCCAGCCTGGGTGGATTGGCGCAATGGTGGTGGCTATTATGGATGGGCACCATTAGGACCCGGATTTGATATTAGCGTGGGCTTTGGCGCCTATAGCTGTCCTGATGACTGGTGGGTGTTCTTACCTCCCCGCTACCTGTATCAGCCAAGATACTATCACTATTGGGCCGGCCCAAGGGAGAATACGACAATCATTCATAACACTACTATAATCAATAACACTTTTATCAATAACAGCAACCATGTTACTTATGTGACCGGACCACGCGCTGCTGACATAGAAAGAGAAACTAACACTCCTGTAAAAGTGTATCAGCTTTCAAGCAGAAATAACCCGGGCAAACCTAAAGTAAGCAATGATGTGATAAAGATGTATCACCCGATGACTGTAGCACAAACTACAACGAACGGCATGCGTCCCGCACCATCGAATGCTGTACGCGCACCACAACCGGTTAATACAAGACCTCAACCGGTAAGCTCCAATAATGGTGGTACCCCGGCTTTCAGGAATGAAGTGCAAAGAACCGCTCCACAATCAGTATCGCCTGCGAGAAATCAAATGCCTGCTAGCCAGCCGCGGCAACAACAGCGCTATGAATGGAATGTGAATAAACCACAACCACAGACCGTGCAGCCACAACATAACGAAGAACCACAGCAAAACTTCCAGAGGCCGCAACCACAGCAGCAACAAAACTTCCAAAGGCCTCAGCCGCAGCAGCAACAAAATTTCCAGAGACAGCAGCCGCAGCAAAATTTCCAAAGGCCAGAACCACAACAGAACTTTCAACGGCCTCAGCCACAACAGAATTTCCAACGACCCCAACCGCAACAACAAATGTCTCGTCCGGCACCTATGCCTGCACAGCATTATGAAGCGCCAAGGTCGGCACCACCTCCACAACCAAACAGGAGATAATACTAAAATAAGAATGCCCCTTTGAGGGGCATTCTTATTTTAGGCAATATTTGCAATTTCTCTTTTTAGCTCAGCGTATTAGTTCCTAATTTAGCTTCTTATAGTTTAGCCAGAATCAAATGCGTAACATTATTTTTCTTATTTCATTCTTATCATTTTCTATTATGGCAGAAGCTCAGTTAATTACAAAATTTGAACAATCAAAAGGACTTGAAACAGCTACCTATAATGAAGTGATTGCTTACTATCAGCAATTAGATAAATTGTTCCCGACGATAAAAATGGAGGATATCGGGCCAACAGATGCTGACTATCCTCTGAACGCTGTTTACTATGATAAGGATAGAAACTTTGATATAAAAAAATGGAAAGCAGAAGGCAAGTTAATATTGCTCATAAATAATGGAATCCATCCCGGAGAACCAGACGGTGTTGATGCAAGTATGATGCTGCTTCGTGATGCTGCTGATGGAAAAATGAAAATACCCGATAACATAGTGCTCGCAGTGATACCTGTTTACAATATAGGAGGAGCACTGAACAGGAACAGCTATAGCAGGGCAAATCAAAATGGGCCTGAAGCTTATGGCTTCAGAGGCAATGCCGAAAACCTGGACCTGAACCGCGACTTTATAAAATGTGATGCAAATGAAACGTCTTCACTTGTTCAACTATTTCATCGTCTGGATCCGGATCTGTTTATCGACAACCATGTAAGCGACGGAGCAGATTACCAACATGTGATGACACTGCTTGTAACACAACACAACAAACTAGGTGGTGAAGTAGGAAAATATATGAACGATACCTTAGTACCACTATTATATAAGGATATGCAACAAAGAGGATATGATCTTGTGCCTTATGTAAATGATTTCGAAGCTACCCCTGAAAATGGATGGACAGAGTTTTATGATCTTCCCCGATTTTCAAGCGGTTTTGCTTCACTGTTCCAAACGTTTGCTTTTGTTCCTGAAACACACATGCTGAAACCTTATAAACAACGTGTAGATGCGACGTATGCACTAATGGAAAGCTTTATTAAAACCGCATCTGAAAATGCTGATGCAATAAAAGCAGCACGAGCAGAAGACCGCAAAACATTGGAGCAAAAAACAGAGCTTGATATAGATTGGAAGCCCGATACTACAAAATCAACGATGATAACCTTTAAAGGATATGAGTCAGGATATAAACCAAGCAAAGTTTCAGGGATGCCCAGATTGTATTATGACAGGAGCAAACCATATACTAGACAAGTGAAATTCTATAATCAATTTACCGCATCGAAAACCGTAATTGTACCAAAAGCTTATGTGATATCTCATGGTTGGCATGATGTGATACAAAGATTGGAATGGAATGGAGTAAAGATGGATAAGCTGGAAAAGGATACTACTATGCAATTGACTGTTTACCGGATAGAAAAATATGAAACAGTACAACATCCTTATGAAAAACATTACCTGCATAAAAATGCAATAGTAAGCGCACATAAGGAAACCATTAAGCTGTTAAAAGGCGATTATATTATACCTACGGATCAACCAACCAGACGGTATCTTGTAGAAACGCTTGAACCCACCGCTCCGGATGCATTTTTTGCGTGGAACTTTTTTGACGCTGTATTGCAACAAAAAGAAGGTTATAGTGATTATGTTTTTGAGGATGAAGCTGCTGAACTTCTTAAAAAAAATCCCGAGCTACAAAAAATGCTTGACGAAAAGAAAAAATCGGATGAAGCTTTTGCAAAAAATGGTGACGCACAATTAAAGTTTGTATATCAGCATTCCCCTTATTTTGAGCCTGAATTTATGCGCTACCCGGTATTCAAGATAGAGCAGTAAAACAAAAAGGGCCAAAAGGCCCTTTAATCAAATTTATGGGTTAGAGAATAAATTATCTAAGGTCTACTACTTCTACACCCGGGTGTGCTTTAGTATCAAAAGTGAAGCTGGCATCGGGAATATTTGTATTAGGGGTGAAATTGCTGATCTCGTACTGATATTTATTACCGTTCTTTTCCCAAATGCTTCCGCCAGTGATGGTATTAGATGCTTTATCAACCATCAACTCCACCTTATTAAATTGTTTACCTCCGTTTGTAGGTACAAGATCTATAACATCTACAGTTTTACCATTTACCTTTTTTTCTCCTACATAGCTGTATTTATATTCTTTATCGTAAAAGTTTGTAAACAATTTAGAAGGAGAAATAGTTTGTTCATTTGGATTATAGCTGCTTACCTGCACTTCTTTTGCATCTTTTGTATAAGTCCAGACGGTTTTATTATCACAGATGATCTCCTGCCCACTTAATTCAACACGATATTTAGGTCCTTTCATAAAAAAGGTACCCTTTTTTGTATTATTTGCTTTACCATTTGCACTGCTAAGATGAAGGGCAAAATTAGCTTTGAGTGATTTTAAGCCATTTATTTTTTTACTAACAGCTTCTAATATATTTTTTGCTTTCGCATCATTCTGCGCCTGTACCGAGTAGGTTGCACAGCAGGCAATTGTCACACACGCAATAAACAGTTTTTTCATTATTATCTCTAAATGTTAATGGTTAAAAAAAATCTATTCTATTGTATCGTCTCTGTTATCAGCTTAATGTACTTAAAAATTGTTCCAACTCCATTTCTGATTTATAGATCACATCTCTGGGCTTGCTGCCCATAGCAGGGCCTACAATGCCTGCAGCCTCCAATTGATCCATTATTCGACCGGCACGGTTATAGCCAAGATTAAATCGTCTTTGCAACATTGAAGTAGAGCCAGATTGTGTCTGCACCACAATTTTTGCGCAATCTTCAAATAACTTATCGCGATTAGTAAGATCGATTGATCTTATATCTCCGTCGGCATCGTCATACTCCGGCTGTGGTAGCAAATGTGCGCTCGTGTAACCCCGTTGCTTACCAATGAATTGAACTACATTTTCTACTTCAGGCGTATCGACAAAAGCGCATTGCAAACGAAGTAATTCACTGCCATGCGATACCAACATATCTCCGCGACCTATCAATTGGTCAGCCCCCCCGGAATCAAGAATAGTTCTTGAGTCCACTTTAGCAGATACTTTAAATGCTATTCGTGCAGGGAAGTTTGCTTTGATAGTTCCGGTAATTACGTTTACAGAAGGGCGCTGCGTAGCAATAATAAGATGGATACCTACAGCACGTGCCAACTGTGCCAGGCGGGCTATAGGCATTTCTACTTCTTTACCCGCGGTCATTATCAGATCTGCAAACTCATCGATTACCAATACTATAAATGGCAGATATTTATGCCCACGTTCCGGATTGAGCCTGCGATTGATAAACTTTTCGTTGTATTCTTTTATATTTCTTGCACCGGCTTCCTTAAGCAGCTCATAACGATCATCCATTTCTATACACAATGCATTAAGTGTATAAATTACTTTTTTAGTATCGGTGATGATCGCTTCTTCTTCGTTAGGAAGCTTTGCCAGAAAATGTTTTTCTATTGTTTTGTAAATAGAAAGCTCCACTTTTTTAGGATCTACCATTACAAACTTTAGCTGAGAAGGATGTTTTTTATAGAGTAATGAAACGAGAATGGCATTTATACCTACAGACTTACCCTGTCCTGTTGCGCCGGCCATGAGCAAGTGAGGCATAGTTGCCAGGTCGACAATATAATTCTCATTATCAATTTTTTTACCCAGCGCGATGGGTAAGCTCATTTTATTATTTACAAATTTCTCGCTGGACAGGAGTGCACGCATTGAGACTATCTGCTTATTTGCATTGGGCACTTCTATACCAATAGTTCCACGACCGGGAATAGGAGCAATGATACGTATGCCAAGAGCTGCAAGATTTAGAGCGATGTCATCTTCAAGGTTACGTATTTTAGATATGCGAACACCTTCAGCCGGCACAATCTCATATAACGTTACAGTAGGTCCCACTGTAGCACTAATACGCTGTATTTCAATGCCAAAGCTGCGCAAGGTTTGTATAATCTGATTCTTATTCTTCTCCAGCTCATCTTTATCCAGGGTGATTGCTTCCTGGGCACGGTCTTCCAACAAGTCGAGTGTAGGAAATTTATAGCTGGGCAAATCTAATTCAGGTGCATATGCCTCATTACTTGCAATACTAATATGTGCCCCATTTTTAATTGCAGGCTCTTCTTCCTGCTTATAAACTTCAAACGACAGGTCTTCTTCTATAGCTTTATCTTGTTTGGGTGGGATATTCAACTCCACATTGTTGTTGTCTTCTTCATCTATCGCAATTTCGCTTTCTTCGTCCTCTTGTAAAGTATCCGTAATAATGGGTTGTTTATCACTTTTTTCAACAAGAGTCATATCCCACTCACTGGATTCAGTTTTTTTTTCGTTTATCGCTAGAGGATATGTGTCTGTGTTATCATTATTATTTAATGTATTAGCAACTGTTTCGTTATTTTTTATGTCTGTATCATCTGCAGATACAGGAGCAGGGGCTATTGCAGTAGCGGCTATATTTCCGGCCCTGCGTTTCACACGATGCAGAAAAGGACGTATATCCAGGGCAAAAATGACAAATATGAAGAAACAGGCTATTGCCAATAGTAACAATCCTGTACCTCCTTCACCGATAAATCCATTCAGATAAGTAATACCCTCGTTGCCCCAGGCGCCTCCATACGGAAATATGGAATTTGGGAATACATAAGCCAGTACGGGAGCTACTATTAATAATAATATTGCCAGCCAGCGCAGATAACGAAGCAAGGGCACAACCCTTTTTCCATATATAAGATTTAATCCAACAGATGCAAAAAACAGCCCAACGGCAAGCGAAGCAATCCCAACACCACGATATATAAGGATATGTGACAAAGCTGCCCCTAACCGGCCACCCCAATTTGCTATAGGTGCCTGGTCATGAAAAAGGAATTGGGATAACTTTTCATTCGAAAAAACCTTATCCTGGTCCACTTTCCAGGTAAAATAATAGCTGATAACTGCAAAACAGGTATAGATACCTATTAATAGAAAAAAAATGCCAAATCCCAACCGAACCTGACGTTTTCGATCTACTGCAATAGGAGCTACAGCAGCTACTTGTGAAGGCGATGTTTTTTTGTTTCTCTTATTGGAAGACATGTAATCAAGCGGCGAAGGTACAATATTAATAAAGCGCCGCTGTATTTAAAGCACCCCAGCCAATACATTTATGAAAAAATTATCCAAATTGGTTGTAACAATTATGGCAAAAAGCAAACGTTTTTTTTCTTTAAGCTGTCTTACTAAATAAAAGTGTGATTTATTCATTGCCGAAAGAAGAAAACCTATTGCTTAAAAATCGGTAGAAAAATTGATTAAGAAGGGATTGAATGGCGACAGTGAACGAAAAAATCTTAACAAAACCATTGCAACTTTGAAATATTTACGTATTTTCAACCGTTGAGAGCATTACGTGTTTCTAAGTAATTATTAACCGGAAAATACTGTATCATAAAAAGAAAGAGCATAAAATCTGAATAAAGTAACATTAGATAACAACCTTAAGGTAAGCATATCATGATCAGGAAAAATACAATTACTCGTGCAAGTATTATCGCCGCTCTTGCACTTACTATTCAAACTGCGAATGCCCAGGACATTCACTTTACTCAATTTCAGGCTGCGCCGTTGATAATTAACCCTTCATTTACTGGTGATTTCGACGGACAATTCCGTGCTTCAGCTATTTATCGTAACCAATGGCAAAGTGTAACAATACCATACGTTACTTATGGTGCTTCATTCGATATGCCGATTGTACATGATCTGAGCATTGATGATTACCTGGCTGCAGGTTTACAATTATATAATGACAAGGCAGGCGATGGTAATCTTACAAACTTCACCGGGTTATTATCTGTTGCCTATCAAAAATTCTTAGGTGCTAGCCAAAACAAGGTGTTATCTGTAGGGTTGCAGGGTGGGTATAGCGAGCAAAGCGTAGATCTTTCTAAACTTTATTTTGGAGATGAATTTGTAAATGGTACATTTCAACAAGGAACTTCAGCAGAATATGCTAACGGGCTTAATAACAGGGTACATTATTACACAGTGAATGCAGGTATTAGCTGGGCACAAGCTACAAGTAATAATTTCAGCTATGCTTTAGGCGTTGGAGCAAACAACCTGAATCAACCAGCAAATGGTTTTGAAGTAAAACAAAATAGCCAGGTAGCTGCCGCAGTAGCAATGCGTTACAACGGTCAGTTAGGCGCTATTTGGTTCCTGAGTGAAAGATTCAGCCTGCGTCCTGCAGTATTATACCAAAGTCAGGCAACTGCAAATGAAATCATTGCAGGTAATGAATTTAATGTTATCGTTGGCAATCCTGAAGTACGTACTTATGCTACCAATGTTTTCGTAGGTGGCTGGTACCGTACAGGAGATGCTGTAATGGCAACGGCAGGTGTTCAATTTAAAGGGTTTCGTATAGGTGTTAGCTATGATTACAATGTGTCTGACTTAAAGACTGCATCTAATGGCAATGGAGGTTTTGAACTTGCGTTAACATATATAGCGCCTAATCCTCTTGATTTTGCACATAGGTTAGTATATCCTTGCTCTCGCTTCTAAGCAACATATTATAAAAAGAAAAGAAAGGGCAAAAAAAAATTAAAAGCCCTTTCTTTTTTTTAAATCAATTTATACTTTTATATCCATTAACAACGCTCACGCACATGAGAAAAAATTGGCTGCTCCTTATTTTGGCAACGGTTATCGTTACTATTCATAATGATGATGCAAACGCCCAACAGCAGAAAGAAAAGTACAGGAACAAGGCAAATGATCCTGTATCAAAGCTCCCGTATTATAAGAAACTTCGCTGGGCTGATAACCTGTTCCGCTCGGGCAGTTACTTTAATGCTATTGATTATTATCAGCAGCTAAAACAGGAACAGGAACGCAATCCGTATCTCACATACCAGATTGCGGAATGTTATGCTTTAACGCGTGACTATGTGCCGGCTTCACACTTCTACGCAGAAGTATATGCACTTGCTCCAAAATTATATCCGGAGGCAATATATAAGGAAGCTATGATGCTGAAGCAGCAAGGTGAATACCAGGAATCTATTAATACGTTCAATAAATTCATTGCTGACAACCCAAAAACTTTCAAAAAGTTAAAGAAACGCTCTCTTCGCGAAATACAGGGTTGTACAATGGGTATGAATTCTGTAAAGGATCCGGAACCTGTATCAGTTATAAACGCCGGCCCAAATGTAAACAGCGCTTATACTGAGCTTTCTCCCTACCCGCTTGGCGATACAGCTTTACTTTTCTCAACTATGCGTCAAAACTCTGTCGTAGAAGTAGATAAGAAAAAACGTGATGAGTACATGGCAAGGTTCATGGTATCGCGTAAACAAACAAACGTATCTCAGGTTGACTCTTTTGAATGGCCTATCAGATTTGAAGATGGGAAATTCAATAAGAGTGACGTGCATGTTGGTAATGGTAGCTACAGCCCTGGTGGAGATCGCTTCTATTTTACAAGATGTAAAGAAGGCGATTCAATGAAGGTAATGTGTAAAATATACGTATCTACCTGGGACAAAGAAAAATGGAGTGATCCTGAAGAATTAGGAGAAGGTATTAATGACGATGGATCGAATACACAACCTTTTGTAGCTAAAGTGGGCAAAAAAGAAATTTTATTCTTTTCTTCAAACCGTACATTACAAAGCCGTGGTGGATATGACATATGGTATTCAGTAATCGACCCACGTAATGGTACTTATCGCCGCCCTCAAAACGCAGGTAAACAAATAAATACCGAAGGAGATGAAATAACGCCATACTATGACAGCCGTGTAAACAAATTATATTTCGCATCTAACGGTTGGGTAACTATGGGTGGTTTTGATATCTTCTCTGCAGATGGAGGCCCATCACGCTATACAAATTTGCACAACATGGGCTATCCCATTAACTCGCCCGCTGATGAATTATATTTTATCAAGGATCCAATTGGCAAACCAGACGCATATGTAGTATCTAATCGCATTGGTGCAATAGCTCTGAAAAATCCTACATGTTGCGATGATATCTGGCGCATACAATACGAACCCAAACTGGTAGTAATGGGTAAAACATTAGATAGAAAGACAGATCAGCCATTAAATGAAGTAGTTATTAAAATGGTTGATCAGCAAGGTAATCTTAATACATTCAATTCTACAGATGGCAACTTTGCATTCAATATGTCACGCAGCCACGCTTACGTGATAACTGGTGACAAAGCCGGATATTCCTCTACTCATGCATCAGTAAGTACTATGGATGTAAAACGTTCTGATCCTGATGATACTGTATCTGTTACAATTTATTTAGACAGCATTAAGAACAGCTTCAGCGTAAGTAACGTTTTCTACGATTTTGATAAAGCAACTCTTCGTCCTGAGTCTGTTGCTTCTTTGGATTCTTTGGTAAGCTTTATGAAAGATAATCCATCTCTCAGTGTTGAAGTGTATTCATATACAGACGCAAAAGGTGGTGATAAATACAACGACGAACTTTCTCAACGCCGTGCACAATCTGTAATGGATTATCTTGAAAAAAATGGCGTAGATAGAAACCGTATGATCGCAAAAGGTTTTGGTAAAAAAATGCCAGTAGCTCCTAATGTGGTATCAGGAAAAGATAACCCTGAAGGCCGCCAAATGAACCGCCGCACTGAATTCCGTGTTGTTACCGACGTTCCTACCCGCCGTATCATATACAATAGCGCTAAGCCGGGTTCAATGGACGAACAGGAAAAGAACCTGAAAGTGGATGAGAACATGAATAATGATGAAGAAAACAACAAAAGCGAAGAACCAGATACAGAATCTGAATACGGCAAACCAGGTAGCCGTGTGAATAAAAAATAATAATTCAATATTAGCAATATAAAAAGGTTGTACTTAAGTACAACCTTTTTTATTTTTATAAAAACATCATGCATCATATACTTCTCTTTTTATTTATAGGTGCGGTTGCAGGTTGGTTAGCCTGTCTCATTATCAGGGGCAGAGGCTTTGGATTACTTGCCAATATCATAGTTGGTATTATAGGTGGCTGGATAGGCGGAGAACTATTCGGAAATAAATTGAACGTTACCTCAAGCCCGACATTAAATGAAATTTTCTGCGCTACTCTGGGAGCTATAATCCTGGTAGGCCTCTTAAGATTGATAAGAGGGCGTTAGCATATTGTTTATCCTAATTATTTATTGCGGATATTTGATGCCTCTATGAGTTATTTTCAAGTCACAATCCCAGTTACAGACACTAATATCCGTGAACTACTTATTGCCTTGCTCAATGAAATCAATTACAATGGTTTTGAAGAAACCGAATCAGGGCTAATAGCATATATAGATGTTGATTCATTTGGTGAAGACCAATTGAAATCTATCATTCAAAATCATAAGCTTACCTATCATATTCAGGAGATACAAAAACAGAACTGGAATGCACTTTGGGAAGAAAACTTTCAGCCTGTAGTGGTAGAAAATTTCTGCACAGTGAAAGCTGATTTTCATAAAATAGAAGCTGCCACTCCTTATGAGATAATCATTACCCCAAAAATGTCTTTTGGTACCGGACATCATGCAACGACACAACTGATGATGATGCAAATGCGGCACCTGGAAATTAATGGAAAAGGCGTGCTGGATTTCGGTACGGGCACGGGCATATTAGCTATACTTTCAGAGTTATTAGGCGCCAATAAAATTTTGGCGATAGACAATGATGAATGGTCTTATGAAAACGCAAAAGAAAATATACAGAGAAATAACTGCAAGAAAATAACCATTCAGCATAGCTCCCTGGAAAAAGTTGCAGATCAGCATTTCGATATTATTCTGGCTAACATAAACCGCCATATACTATTAGAGCATATTACTCAATTGTATTCACTGTTAAATAGCAATGGAATATTGCTAATGAGTGGCCTATTAAAAGAAGATGAAAAAATAATAACAGATGCTGCAGTAACAAGTAACTTTATAATAAAGAACATAACCCATCTAAATAATTGGATCGCCTTATTAACTAAAAAATCATAATCTATTGTACACTATTTATTTTCTTATTATCATTATATAAAATATACCTATTTGACCATTAGGTATTTTGATATGAAATAATTAA
Source organism: Flavipsychrobacter sp. (assembly GCA_035606335.1). Lineage (GTDB taxonomy): Bacteria > Bacteroidota > Bacteroidia > Chitinophagales > Chitinophagaceae > DATNFP01. The sequence continues at coordinate 13,321 of DATNFP010000061.1, forward strand.
ATTTGCAATCCTTCAATGTTAGATTAAAAAAGAAATGGTAATAGCAACTCTGATTGTTCTGGCTTATCTAATCGGTTCTATTCCTACAGCAGTTTGGGTAAGCAAAAAAGTCTATGGTATCGATATCCGTGAACACGGAAGTGGTAATGCCGGAGCTACAAATACGTTTAGAATATTAGGTTCCAAAGCAGGCTCGGCTGTGATGCTGGTGGATATGCTGAAGGGTTTCCTGGCCGTAAAGCTTGCATTATTTTCGCCATTTACATGGAGCAGTGAGCCATTCATGAATCTTGAAATATTTTTAGGGCTTGCAGCAGTTGTAGGTCATATATTTCCAATCTGGGCAGATTTCAGAGGAGGCAAAGGCATCGCCACGCTCTTTGGTATGATATTATCGATCCAACCATTGGTAGCAGTAAGTCTTGTAAGTGTTTTTATTTTAATGCTGTTCCTTACCCGCTATGTATCATTAAGCTCAATAAGCGCAAGTGTAGCGTTTCCACTACTAATACTTTTCATTTTTAATGAACCGGAATTCAGCTACAGATTGTTTGCTGTGGCTACGGCCTTCCTGGTGGTGCTTACACACTACAAAAATATAAGCCGCTTACTGCATGGCAACGAAAATAAGGTTCCTTTATTTCGTAAACGGAGAATGCGCCGTCACGACGATTAATAATTTATACTCTTTATTTATCCCATACATTCAATAAATTTTTACAAATCGTAAATGATTTTGCAATCTTTGCTTATAAATTTATAAGTGCCCTTTGCAAAAAGTCCCTCTGTATAAACGATTAATGAGCTATCTGTATCCTGTGCGTTTTCGTCGTGGAAATAGTGAATTTAATCCTGTGCTCGAGCTATATCTCTATCGCAACCAGTGGCAGCTTGCGACAATAGATGCATTATATTCGGATGGCGACAGATACACACCACTAACTGCAGCCTTTAAAGAAATAAACAATACCCTGTATTCAGTAAAAGATATTTTAGTACTTGGTACCGGAATAGGCAGCGCAGTGCAAATACTGAATAAAAGAGGGTATAAACCAAATTTTGTTTTAGTGGACAGTGATGAATTGGTATTGCAATGGGCAATGGAATTATTAGGAGCCGCTAACCCTAAGAACCTAACGCCGATTTGCGCCAATGCAATGGAATATATGGATGATGATACTAACGTTTATGATCTTGTAATTGTTGACATCTTCCAGGGAAGAATTGTACCAGCTTTTGTGACCAGTATTGATTTTTTAGAAAAATGCAAAAAAAGAATAAAGCCCGGAGGCAAGCTTGTTTTCAATTATATAATAAGCAAGCCTGAGGCATGGGATAAAGTAATGCTCTTAATAAGCGAAATTTTCCCTGATAATAAACTAATCAAATTCGGTATTAACCGTGTGTTTGTTGCTACAGTTTAGCCGACTGGATACGCAATACTTTTCTGTTCTTTTTTTGTACACGCATTTTTTCAGGCACCAGCAGGAGTATCTCATCCATCAAGCTCTGTAGCAGCGTAAAACGGACAAAGTGGTCGTTTGTTACCAAGCCCACTTCGCGCACAGGTTCCGGATCTTCAAAATATCTTACGCGCTCCATCTGATCCTCTACAAATTCATGAGTAGCTAATTCAGGCAATATAGTAAGTCCGCCATTTTTGTCAACCATTTTGCGCAATGTTTCCACATTACTCGATTCATATCTATATGGACGTTCTGCCTGCAGCTTTTGCACCTGTTCGCTGCATAAGTTTATGATCTGATTCCTCATGCAGTGGCCTTCGTTTAATAACCATATTCGTTCAAGGGCTATATCATCAGGAATTATGAGCCTTTTTTTCAACGCCTCTTCGCCTTCCGCAAAATATCCTATGAATGGCTCATAAAAGAGAGGATATTCTTTTATATCATTTTCTTCTAAAGGGGTGCTAAGTAATGCAGCGTCTATTTCATTATTGCGCAATGCAACAATTATCTGATCGGTTTCCATTTCTTTCACCTGCAACTTCACATCAGGAAAGGCTATAACGTAATGTTCCAGTAAAGACGGCAGTATATAAGGCGCAATAGTAGGAATTATAGCCAGCTTAAATACCCCTTCGAGATTATTCTGGCGGCTTTGTATCAATTCCTGTATCTTTTCGCATTCAGCTAATACTACCTTTGCCTGCTCTACAATAGCGTCTCCTATTGCAGTAATTGCTATAGGATGTTTATTACGATCAAATAATTTTATACCTAATTCCTCTTCTAATTTTTGAATTTGCATGCTAAGCGTAGGCTGTGTCACAAAACATTTTTCTGCTGCAGCAACAAAACTCTTATAAGTAGCTACGGCTACAACGTATTCAAGTTGTGTAATTGTCATAAAAAGCCATGAAATTGGAAAGCAAACCTAATGCATTAAATCGAAAATGACTATATCTGTCAATCAGGCAATTGTAAATTATACTTCATCGCGATGTCCAAATTCCTGATCCACAATATTTTTTTAATTAATGTGTCAATAATTTCAATGTTATTTAAAAATTAGAAAATTATTAAAATCATCAATAAAATCAATATATTTGTACTATATATAAACAACTGTGCGCCATGAGACCCAATCATGATAATCTAATCAGAACTCCTTCATTAGCATTTTATTATATAGATTTTTTTAAGTTCACCCAACTGTTCACCCATTAAATAAAGTCTTTTATGTTGTTCTCACCTTTCTCGTGTATAAATACCTCTTAGCTTGTAAACCTGCTATAGAAATTTATTCATTTTATTATCTAACTATTCTGTATCACAATTATATGATTTCCATGAGACAAAAATTTATTTATTCATTGCTTTTTCTGACGCTGCTGACTATCGGCCAACAGAGCATTGCTCAGTCATTATTACTTCATGAAGGGTTTGATACCGTATCAAGTACGGCTAGTGTTCTTCCTACAGGCTGGGTAGATAATATACTTGTGTCAGGTGCATATCGTGGCTCAACATCGGGTGGCTGGGTAGATGAAACTAACGATTTAGGATCTGAACCATCAGCTACTCCATACGCGGGAAACGGTATGGTAATAGTTGATGACTATAATATAAATAGTGCACCACCGGTAAGCGATATTGAGTTAGTATCTCCTAAAATGAATCTTCCTTCAACAGGCGTCAATGTAGTTTCTTTTTGGGTATATATCTCAAAAATTAGTGATTGCTGTTTCGGGATCACAAATCATGATTCAATGTCCGTTTTTATAAGCAGCACTACTGCGGCTTCCGGAGGTACGGAACTGGGCCACAAAATAATGATAGACTCAAGCAATAGGATTCGTAGTGGCTGGTACCAGATAATTGATACAATACCATCAACTATATCAGGAAATAACTATTTAATTTTTGAGGCTAACGCTGTAGAAGCTACAATCCAATATAATCTTGACGAAGTGTTGGTAGCAAATTATGCCAGCTGCAGCGGTATGCCTACAGCGGGTTATATAGGTGGCCCAAATAATATTTGCGCTAATACTCCTTTTATACTAACAGATACATCTCTTACCTATTACACCGGCATGAGCTATCAATGGCAAAACAGGGCTACCGGCACCACATCATGGTCTGATATCTCAGGAGCAAATAGTAATTCTTACCAGGAATTCGGAATTACATCCCCCACTGATTACCGTGTTGTTGCTACATGTGATGCAAGTGGATTAAGCGATACAAGTAATCCAATTTCAGTAACTATTAATCCATTTTATATCTGCTATTGTAATACAAGTTTATATGCGGCAGGAGATGCACCGCCTCCAACTATAGACAGTGTTTCCATTAACCCCGGCACACTTCATCATGCTTCACATACTACATTGCCTCCTCCAAATAACTACGCATCGTACTCCCCAACGGGTAGTGCAACTACTATATTAAAAAGAGGCAGCGTGTATACCTTATATGTAAAATATGGTGGAGGATCCGGATATGGAATGGGATGGATAGATTACGATCATAGTGGTACGTTTGACGGATTTACCACACCAGACGAGTTTCTCAGCCTTAACTCCTGCTGTTCGCCGGCATCTGACGGGTCGGTGACATTTACAATTCCTGTGGATGCAGATACAGGCATTACAGGTTTCCGTGTTCGTAATAGTTCAGGGTATTATGTAGATCCTTTTGAAGCTTGTGATGAGTTTTTCGATCCGGGAGAAACAGAAGATTTTATAGTAAATATACAACCCGCACCAGGACACGACCTGGGATGTACCGCTATCATATATCCTGCGAATGATACCACTGCATGTGCTAACACCAACATAGGTATCACAGCTGTCATTTACAATATGGGGGCAAATGCAGACTCCAATTTCTCAATCTTTGCAACCTACAGCGGCGCATCAAGTGGTTCTGTATATGTGGAACAGTATGCGCCTATACAACCTTTTTCTTACGATACGGTTTACCTGGGCACTATAGCACCACCACTGGGGGGAGCATATAAAATAAATGTTTATCCAGTACTAGCTACGGATTCATTTCATGCAAATGATACGTCGTCCATTACCATTAATCTGAATCCGGCGCCAGATGTACCTATAGTTATTTCCGATACGGTTTGTTCAGGCAATAATGCTACTGTTTCAGTTACGCCTGTTTCGGGTGTAGCTTATAACTGGTACAGTGATGATACCGGCAGCACTCTTGTATTTAGTGGCACGACATTAAGTATAGCCAGCCTTACAAGTGATACCACGTTTTATGTTTTAGCGCAGAATCCTACTACAGGATGCGTGAGCAGCCTTGTTCCGTTAACTGCAGCAATAGGAGCCTCCCCAATAGTCAATCTTGGTACAGGAGGCACTGTGTGTGAATCGCCCACTCTTATGCTCGATGCAGGTAACCCAGGCGCTAAATATTTATGGAGCACAGGTGAGACTACCGAAAAGATCCATATAGACGCATCAGGTACTTATTCAGTAACGGTTACCAAATACTGCACTGCAACTGGCAGTGTCACCTATACAGTAAATCCATTACCATCTTCAAATGGCATTAATTATGACCGTGTAGAAAATACATACTATTTCTCAGCGGCAGGTGTAGAAAATGCGCTTAGTTATTTATGGATCTTCGGCGATGGTGACACCTCTACTTTAGAAACTCCCGTACATACTTATCCTACGGATAGCTCCTACCATGTAATGCTGGTTTTATCAAACGCCTGTGGTACAGATACAGTAAAATGGGGAGTGCCAACATCGGTTAATTCCATAAACCAATCGAACAGTCCGATCAAATTATATCCGAACCCTGCTAATACATCAATAACTATCAGCGCTGACAACAACGTTGAGTTTAAAGATATAGTTATATTAAATAGTGTTGGGGCTGTTGTATATAGAGAAAATAGCGCCGCATTTAAAACTAAGAATATAGATATTAGCACATTGCCATCAGGTGCTTATATTATGAAAGTAAATACTTCAAATGGATATTTTAATAGGCTGTTTGAGGTGATACATAACTAAACGTTGCAATTTTAAACTAAGTAAAAGAGGGGTAACATACATTACCCCTCTTTTACTTTATATGATAAATAATAAAACATTATGAAACTGTCAAGGTAACATTACCACTCGCATCTGTCGAGAACGTCACTGTATAAGAGCCGCTGCAATAGCATGTTGTATATGCGCCAGTGGGAGAGCCACATGCTGAAATTTGTACAATTGTTGCATGACAGGGGCCAGGGTTTCCAGCGACTGATGCATTCAAATAAACGACACTTCCGGAAGGACTAGATCCTGACCATGGCATAGTACTGGTTGTAAATGTTGGAGAAGTTGTACCAGCGGATAAGATTATAGGTTTTGTAAACCAACTCGCAGAACATCCACTAGTACTGCTACCAGCCTGTACTTCAACAACAATGGGATCACAAGAACTATTCACAATTTTAAAAGTCTGGGCTTTTGCTGAATAGCATAAGAGAAAAGCAGCAAAAAGAAAAATTAGCTTTTTCATTTTTAAAAAGTTTAAAACAGTAAAGAATAAATAATAATTCTCGGTAATACAAGTAGGACGGGATGCTTATTAATATTCAAAAAGTGAATGACTCTATCCTTTATATTATCTTAATAAAAATACTAATTTAATCGATAATCCTATAAATAATTAGGTTATTTATTTATAATATTTTTTAGTTATAAGTAATATTAAAAAATATTAACAAAAATTTTGAATTAACTGAAAGTTAAAGTAAATTACTTCTAATACGACATAAAATCGTCTAATGCAATAATTTAATCTATGAAAAAAATCTTTACCTTTTTTATTTCCTGTCTTTTTGCGTTACTGTGTTCTTCTGACAGAAGCACAGGTCAAAATTTCTTTTCTGAGAGTTTTGATTCATTAGGAGCAACATTTCCATATCACAACTGGACTAGTAATGTCGTTACGTCCTATTGTTGTCTATCCAATTATGATTGGCATATTATCGGCTCTGGTGGCGGTTATATTAATTACGTATCAAGCGTAGGTACGGACTGCTATCCCTGGCCTCCTTCTCATTCAGGGCTAGCTGTAGTAACATACAACTCATGGGAAACAGAAGCACCATGTTGTAGTTATCCAGCAACTACTCCCGTTGAAACAGACCTAATATCTCCTGGCGCTGTTATCCCCACTTCAGGCAAAACTGTATTGTCTTTTTGGGTATACATTGCAAAGCCTTATGCCAGTTTTAGTTCTGCTTATAGATATGATTCGCTGGAAGTATATGTGAGCTCTTCTACATCTATAACTTCCTCCTCAACCAAATTATATCAGATAGGTGTAGATTCATCCACAAGCATTACCAATGGATGGTACCAATATGTTGATACATTGCCATCATCAATATCAGGCAAAAACTATATTATTTTCAAAGGCGCCAATTATTATTATACAGATGGTGCAGACATCAATCTCGATGATATATCCTTAGACACTTATCATGACTGCACTGGAGATCCAATATCCGGCACATTAAACGCACCGTCGGGTATCTGTTCAGGAAATTCTTTTTCAATTACAGATACTACTCTATCTCATAATCTTGGCATTACCTACGTATGGCAGAGTACGCCTACAGGCACTTCCTCATGGTCAACCATTTCGGGAGCTACTGCATCTACCTACCAATCATTCGGTATTTATTCAGCAACTGATTACAGGGTAATAGCAACCTGCGCCGGAAGCGGAGAAACAGATACAAGCAATGTATCCACTGTAAATATCAATCCATTTTACTATTGCTATTGCAACACAGGTTTGTATTATAGCAGTTATTCTCCACCTCCTACTATTGATAGCGTAGCAATCAGCAGTACTACTTTGAAACATGCAACACACAAACAACTTCCGGCGCCTAATTTCTACGCATTAATTTCACCTGATTCACCAAGCAAAACTGCTACTTTAACAAAAGGTGGGGTTTATACATTGTATGCTTCGTATGGCGGCGGTTATACAGGTTCTGGTATGGCGTGGATCGATTATAACCATAACGGCAGTTTTGATGGATATGGTACACCAAATGAATTTTTGAATTTAAATGCATGCTGCAGTGGGGCATATTATGGCTCTACGTCTTTCCAGGTACCTGTCGATGCAGATACCGGACTAACAGGCTTACGTATTCGTAATGCCCAGTACTATTATTCATATTCATATTATGCATGCGACATGATCTATGCGGGTGGTGAAACAGAAGACTACGTCGTAAACATACAACCTGCACCAGGACATGATCTTGCATGTGTAGCCATATTAAATCCTGCACCGGATACTACCGCATGCGCCAATACCAATATTGGTATAACTGCTGTTATCTATAATATGGGGGCTAACCCGGATTCTAATTTTAATGTGTATGCTACTTACTCAGGACCTGAAACAGGCTCTATATATATTGGCCATCCTGCTGCATTGCAGCCATACACTTTCGATACACTTTATTTAGGCACTATAGCACCTCCTTTGGGCGGTACATACAAAGTGAATGTATATCCTGTACTCGCTACTGATTCCAATCACATTAATGATACATCTTCCATCAATATACATCTCAATCCAACACCAAATGACCCTACAGCAGTTTCTGACACTGTATGTAACGGCAATGCTGCAACCGTTTCCATCATTCCTCAACCAAAAGCTAGTTATAATTGGTATAACGTAGATACAGGAGGTGTGGTTGCATTTTCAGGCAGCTCTATAACATTCCCATCCTTAACAAGTGATACTACTCTTTACATAAGCGGGATATTCGCCTCTACAGGATGTACAAGTAACAGGGTGCCAGTGCACGCTGCTATAGGAACTGCCCCTATTGTAAATCTTGGTACAGGAGGCACAGTATGTGAATCACCATCACTAAATCTTGACGCAGGCAACCCTGGAGCTACCTATCTCTGGAATACTGGTGCTACTACAGAAAAAATACATATCAACACATCAGGTACATATATCGTAAATGTATTTAAATATTGTGCAGCAACAGGTAGTGTTACTTATACGGTAAATCCATTACCTTCTTCCGATGGTATCAATTACGATCGCATGAGTAATACATATTACTTCTCCGCTGTCAATGTACAAAACGATACAGGCTACTTATGGATATTTGGCGATGGCACAACATCTACATTGACAGACCCCATGCATACATATCCTAGCGACAGCCCTTATCATGTGCTGCTTGTGTTGTCTAACGCATGTGGCAACGATACGGTAAGATGGGGTGTACCAACTTCGGTTGCTGGCATAAATCAAAATGATCAGGTAATAAAATTATATCCTAATCCGGCTAATACTTCCATTACCATTGCAGGGGATAATGATATGCAATTCCAGGATATAGCTATTATGAACAGCGCAGGAGCTACTGTATATAGAAATACAAACAATTCTTTTAAATCTGAAAACATTAATATCAGCAATCTCCCTGCAGGTGTATATATTTTAAAAGCCAACACAGATAAAGGGCACTTCAATAAATTATTTGAGGTGTTACATAATTAGCATTAGTGGCATAATTTAAAAAAGAACAAAAGCCGGTATTGATACCGGCTTTTGTTATATATATATCGTTAGTAATTAAAAAATGAATCTGCTTTAATAAATCATAGAATAATTATAAGATTTTTAAAATGTAAAAAATACGCTACTTGCTTTAACAGCATTATTATATTACCATAACTTACTAATTATCAATTAATAAATTTAACAAAATATTTGCAATAAAATGTTGTCCTATTTATTTTAGGACAGGCAATTAATTTTTGCTTAATAAATATTATTCACCTTTTCCTCATTTAGCGTATGAAACCGAAAATTACTTTTCTAATTTCCTGTATTGCCTTATTGTGTCTATGCGATCGAAGTACGGCACAGAATCTTTTCTCTGAAAGCTTTGATTCATTAGGGGCAACATTTCCTTATCATAGCTGGACTAGCAACATAGTAACAACGTATTGCTGTACATCTAATTATAATTGGCAGGTACGTAGCTCAGGTACAGGAAGCTATAGTAGCGATTTTTATCCTAATCCACCTTCTCATTCAGGGAATGGAGTAGCAACTTACAACTCCTGGTATACGGAATCCTCATGTTGCACTTATCCTTCAACAAGCCCAGTGGAAAGTGACCTCGTATCTCCAGCTGCTATCATTCCTTCTTCTGGGAAAACTGTACTATCATTTTGGGTATATATTACAACTCCATATGAGACTTACAGTTCTCTCTATCGATATGATTCATTAGAAGTTTATGTTAGCTCATCTACTTCTATCACAGGTTCTTCTACCAAATTATTCCAGATAGGTGTTGATTCATCTACTTCGATAAGAAATGGCTGGTATCAATATGCAGATACACTGCCATCTGCGATAACCGGTAAAAACTATTTTATCTTTAAAGGAGCTAATTATAGCTATGAGATAGAAGGTGCCGATATCAATCTTGATGATATTTCTTTAGATGCTTATACTAATTGTTCAGGCGATCCTATATCCGGTACATTAAAGGCTCCTCCAAGTATCTGCTCTGGACATCAATTCTCCATTATTGATACTAGCATAAATCATGAATTAGGTATTACTTATGTATGGCAAAGCAGATTAACAGGAACAACTTCCTGGTCTAATATTTCCGGTGCAACTTCTGCCACTTATTATTCTTCCGGTATTTCTTCTGCAACTGATTATCGTGTAATTGCCACCTGCAATGCGAGCGGAGAAACAGACACAAGCAATGTCTCCACAGTGAACATTAATCCATTCTATGATTGCTATTGTAGCACTGGCTTATACTATAGTAGTTATGCGCCCCCTCCTACAATAGATAGCATAGCGATAAGCGGAACTACGCTAAAGCATGCTACACACCAAACACTACCAATGCCTAATTATTATGCATTGATCCCACCTGATTCTCCAGGCAAAACGGCAACGATGACAAGAGGTGGTGTTTATAAATTATATGCATCTTATGGCGGCGGCGTTAATGGTACAGGAATGATTTGGATAGATTATAATCATAACGGAAGCTACGATGGCTACTCAACACCAAATGAATTTTACACTCTTAACTCATGCTGCAGCGGGGCTTCTTTTGGCTCTACGACCATTACTATTCCTGTTACTGCCGATACAGGTTTAACCGGTCTTCGCATCCGCAATGCCCAAAGCTATTACGCCTATTCCAGCTATGCCTGCAGCATGATATACAGTGGGGGTGAAACTGAAGATTATGTTGTAAATATTCAGCCTGCTCCCGGCCATGATATGGCTTGTACGGCAATATTGAACCCTGCGGGCGATACTACCACCTGTGCTAATACCAACATCGGTGTAAGGGCAATCATTTACAACATGGGAAATAATGCAGATTCAGACTTTAATATATATGCCACTTATTCCGGCCCTGAAAAAGGCTCTATATATGTTGCCTACAACAAACCATTGCAGCCATACACTTTCGATACAGTCACTTTAGGTACCATTGCTCCGCCACTAGGTGGCACTTATAAGCTAAGCGTATATCCGACGCTTTCATCAGATTCAAATCATGTTAATGATACCACATCTATTAGCATACATCTTAACCCTACACCACTCGATCCAACTACCATTTCAGACACTGTGTGCTCAGGAAACAATGCAACAGTTCGTGTAATCCCGCAAAAAGGAGCTAACTATAATTGGTATAGTGCGGATACCGGTGGCGCAGTCTCATTCACAGGTGATTCATTGACCCTTACAGGCCTGACTGTTGATACTACTTTATACGTAAAAGGACAATTCGGCACAAAATGCGTGAGCAACCTTGTACCTGTTCATGCTGCAGTAGGTCCAACACCGATTGTTAACCTGGGGACAGGAGGAACGGTGTGTGAATCTCCTTCTTTAATTCTTGATGCCGGTAACCCTGGAGCTACCTATCTATGGAGCACAGGAGAAACGACACAGAAAATACATATAAGCACATCCGGCACCTATTCGGTAGCGGTTTACAAATATTGCTCAGCAAGCGCCAGCGTAACCTATACTGTAGATCCACTACCTTCTGCTGACGGTATTGACTACGATCGCATGGGCAACACTTATTATTTCTCTGCGTCAAATGTCCAAAACGATACCGGATATTTATGGTTGTTTGGTGATAGCACCAGCTCAACATTGGATGCTCCGATACATACATTCCCAACCAGTAGCCCTTATCATGTGACACTTGTATTATCAAATGCATGTGGTACTGATACTATAAGATGGGGAGTACCAACAACAATTGCAGGAGTAAACCAATCTGAAAATCTAATAAAACTCTATCCTAATCCTGCCAACAATTCGATTACCATTAGCGCCAATAATAATGTAGAATTCAAAGACCTGATTATTATGAATAGTGTTGGGGCTGTGGTTTACCGTGGTACAAGCAATGCTTACGAAACGCAAAACATTGATGTAAGCAATCTGCCATCGGGCATGTATATTCTGAAAGTAAATACTGATAATGGCAACTTCAATAAGCTATTTGAAGTGGTGCATAATTAATAATTTCAACTTCAATTTTAAAACAGGCTGAAATTTCAGCCTGTTTTTTTTATGCAGTAACTCATTAAATTACTTCCCATTACCTTTGCAAGCAAAATATCTAAAATGTCGAAATCCCAAGCATTAAGATATTATAAAAACAAAAAACAATGTCATACAAAATAGCCCCAACCGGTTCGGTGCTGCGATGGATAAAAGAAAACTTTGAAGGTAAGCTGGTAACAGACTCCCGCTCAAATGCAGGCAATTGGCTGCAACTGACACTGGAGCATATAGAACGTGGAAGTGCTACAATTTCATTGACGGTAAGAAAGGAGATGACCAATCCCTACGGAAATATACATGGAGGAATGATGTCGCTTGTAATTGATGAAGCAATCGGTTTGGCCGTTGTCAGCCTCGATACAGAAAACCATTATACCTCACTTAGCCTTATTATAGATTTCCTGTACGCAATAAAAGAAGGCGATAGGCTAAGGGCAACTTCTACAATTATCAGGCATGGGAAGAAAATAATACATGCAGAATGTTCTGTATATAATATGGAAGGCACCTTGCTGGCAAAAGGAAACAGCAACCTGATAGCAACCAACATGCAAATTCTTCCATCTTAATGTTATTTTTGGCTTTTGTCTTCACATGCTCAACGGAAAAAAGATAATAATAGTATTACCCGCCTACAATGCAGCATTAACGCTGGAACGCACCTATAAAGAAATCCCTTTCGATATAGTTGACGATGTGGTATTGGTAGATGATAACAGCCGGGATGACACAGTCGAAGTGGGTCGTAACCTTGGTATTAAATATATCGTATCGCACGAAGTGAACAAAGGCTATGGCGGCAATCAGAAAAGTTGTTATAAAAAAGCATTGGAACTGGGAGCCGATATTGTTATCATGCTGCATCCGGATTATCAATACACGCCTAAACTAATACATGCAATGTCTGCTATCATTGCTTACGATGTTTATCCTGTGGTGCTGGCATCACGCATATTAGGCAACGGCGCCTTAAGAGGTGGCATGCCAAAATATAAATATATTTTCAACCGTTTTTTGACACTATTTGAAAATATAATGCTCTGGCAAAAATTGAGTGAATATCACACTGGCTATAGAGCATTCTCTGCTGAGGTAATCCGCTCTATCAACTTCTCGCATAACAGTGACGATTTTGTTTTCGACAACGAAATGATCTCACAAATATTTATGAATGGATATGAGATAGCAGAAGTCACATGTCCTACCAAATACTTTGAAGAAGCATCCAGTATAAATTTAACGCGCAGTATGAAATACGGGCGTGGCGTTTTGCGTGTATCGTTGGTTCATCGCTTTCATAAATGGGGATTGATAAAAAGTAAGCTTTATCAGAAGCCATAATAAAACTTTTAGCAATTAGCATTCGCATGAAAATAAAAAATGCCCTTAGATAAGGGCATTTTTTATTAAGTAAGATTGTACTAATTATTTTATTTGTGTCACGATCGTTTTAGCCTGGGCCACTTTTATTTCCTGTTTCACAGGAGCCTTGTCGGTCAATGTTTTTGTACCATGAAGTGATGCTATGCTAGGCGCAATAACCAATGCAACTATAGACATCAATTTAATAAGAATATTCATGGACGGACCTGAAGTATCTTTAAAAGGATCACCTACAGTATCACCGGTCACAGAAGCCTTATGTGGTTCTGACTTTTTGTAATAAATCTGACCATTTATTTCTACTCCTTTTTCAAAAGACTTTTTTGCATTATCCCATGCACCACCTGCATTGTTCATAAACATACCCATCAACACACCGCTTACAGTAGCTCCCGCAAGCATACCACCCAATGCTTCTGGCCCAACCAGGAAGCCCATAATAATAGGTGCAAGCAATGCTATAGCACCCGGAGCTATCATTTTACGGATAGAAGCGCTGGTAGAGATAGCCACGCAACGGTCGTATTGTGGTTTGCCTTTCCCTTCCATAATGCCCGGTATTTCACGGAACTGACGACGAACTTCTTCCACCATACTCATCGCAGCCTGACCTACCGCACGGATAGCCAATGACGAGAATATAAATGGTATCATGCCGCCTACAAACAGAGCAGCAAGCACATTTGCCTTATAAATATTAATCCCATCGATCCCTACTACACCAACATAAGCTGCAAACAGCGCAAGCGAAGTAAGCGCAGCAGAAGCAATAGCAAAGCCCTTCCCCGTTGCGGCGGTGGTGTTACCCACAGCGTCCAGTGTATCTGTTTTTTCGCGTACTTCCTTGGGTAGTTCGCTCATTTCAGCTATGCCACCCGCATTATCAGCAATAGGACCAAAAGCATCAATTGCCAATTGCATGGCAGTTGTAGCCATCATACCTGCGGCTGCAATAGCAACACCATACAGCCCAGCCATTTCATAAGACCCCCATATACCACCCGCCAATACTAAAATAGGCAGGAAAACGCTCTCCATACCTATTGCAAGACCGCCGATCACATTGGTTGCATGTCCGGTTGCTGATTGACGTACTATTGATAATACCGGGCGTTTACCCATTGCAGTATAATACTCTGTAATAATGCTCATTAAAGTACCTACCACCAGCCCTATGATAATAGCACCAAATACCTGACTGTTTGAATATATAACCGGATGCGCAGGATCACTGCCACGAAGCATCATTGTTTCAGGCAGGATATGCATTGTAAGGAAGTAAGATGCAATAGCAGTTAATACTATTGAGCCCCAGTTACCCATATTCAGTGCTTTCTGTACCGCTGATGTGCTAACACCCACTTTATCAGAAATGCGAACGAATAATGTGCTTATCATAGAGAATATTATCCCTATACCGGCGATAAGCATTGGCAATAAAATAGGAGAAAAACCATTTAATCCATCAACGAGTGCTTTTCCATCCGTACCGGTTACTTCCTGTCCGAGTACCATTGTTGCCAACACAGTTGCCACATAAGAGCCAAATAAGTCTGCACCCATACCTGCCACATCGCCCACATTATCGCCCACATTATCTGCAATAGTTGCAGGGTTGCGAGGATCGTCTTCAGGGATGCCGGCTTCTACTTTGCCCACGAGGTCAGCTCCTACGTCGGCGGCTTTTGTATAAATACCACCTCCCACGCGCGCAAAAAGAGCAATACTTTCCGCACCTAGTGAAAAACCTGTTAATATTTCAATAGTTCTCTGCACTTCTGCAGAAGAGGCCAATACATTTGGAGCAAAAATCTTTATTAAAATAACAAAAACGCCACCTAAGCCTAATACAGCTAATCCAGCCACACCAAGTCCCATGACACTACCACCTCCAAAAGAAATGGCAAGTGCTTTGCTAAGACTGGTACGTGCAGCGTTTGCAGTACGCACATTAGCCTTTGTGGCTATTTTCATGCCTATAAAACCTGCCAGTGCAGAAAATACGGCACCTAATATAAACGTAAGTGCTATAGCGGGGTGTGAATTAGCATGTTGTGAACCCATATAACCCAGCAATAATGCTGCTATCACCACATAATATGCTAGAATCTTATATTCTGCTTTCAAAAAGGCCATTGCACCTTCTGAAATGTAACGGGCGATTTCCTTCATTTTACTATCGCCCGGATCCTGTTTAGAAACCCAGGAACCTTTAAAAAATGTAAATAAGAGAGCCAGAATGCCAAAACATGGCACAAGGTAAAAGATTGTCATACCGCTTTTGGTTAAATAAAATCGCTTTAGTTAATAAAATCGGGCAAATATAGCTGTTTGTGTCATAAAAACATAAGATTGAAGCTTATGCCTGAACATTCGCATATATTAATAAGGCTGGAACGGTTTTTGCTTTACATATAATAATTAGGATTATTAAGTAGTTATTATTATATCAACCCTTGAATCGTGAAAACCAGCCAGCAAATACCGTCTTCGGAATACAGAAAATTATCTGATGAAGAATTGATCTACCGTTATGCGCACCGCAACGAAAATATAGCCGTTAATTATTTATTTGAGCGTTACGGCCACCTGGTATTTGGTATTTGTATGAAATACATTAACCAGCCTAAAACAGCAAAAAGAACTACGGAAGAAATATTTATTAAACTGCTTGATGATCTTAAGCGTTTTTATATAGATGAGTTTAAACCCTGGTTGTTTAAGATGGTGAATAACTATTGCCGGATGCAATCTCAAAATGAAGTAACTATTATTAATAATACAATTGCTTCAACAGATATCAATATCGAAAACGAGATAGAAAAACATGGCGACTATACTCCCGAGTTACTGAATATGGCAATAAAGCAATTAGAGATAGTGCAGCGCAATTGTATCGAGCTTTTCTATATCGAGAAGATGAACTATGCAGCGATCTCGCAGAAAACTACTTACACACCTCAGCAAGTAAAAAGCCTGATACAAAAGGGCAAACAGAATTTAAAATTGAAGTTAGACTCGTTTAATTATGTGAGAAGATGAATCAGCAGTTGAGTCATATTTTTGATAAAAGCGCCTGCCTTACCCGCAGGCAGATAAAAGATTACCTGGATGGCAGTATGACACCGGAAGAATGCCATGCAGTAGAGCATCACCTGAACGATTGTATATTTTGCAGCGAGGCAGTTGATGGGATGCTCGATACACGGTATGAGGCAGCTGAAACCGTAGCAGAATTAGACACTTCGTTTCTGAATGAACATTTTCATTCCATAACTCCGCAGGTACATCTTAATTCATTAGCTCCGTCGCAAGCTATAGCTATACACAAACATAAAAATAAAATGCAGCCTGTATGGAGCACTACCTCTATTGCAGTTGCAGTACTGGTAAGCCTTGGAGTAGTCTGGTATGTGGAATATGGAAAAGACAAAGCAGTAAAAAGCAAAACTGGGCTAATACCATTAGTAGCTCCTGCCAGAACGACAATTGTGCATTCAGGATCGTCTGAATCAAATGCTACTAATTCTGTTTCATCTACCCCGGCAAATGTATCGAGTAATATTAACAAAGCACAGCCGTTGCAATCGGGAAAAATTCAGGAAAATACAAGTAACAACAATACCCCTCCTTCTACTAATAGTGACAATACAAATGGAGGCGGAGGGCCTCAACGAATACAACCTTTAATTACTACAGGCAAAGAAATATTGCAACCAGATACAGATCTTGAAAAGGCACCCGTAATAAAGCCTATTAATGACGTGAAAGACAAAACCGCATATAAAAATATTAATAGCGACGAAGATGACGATGAAACAATTCCTGTTTCACATGCAGGGATGGAGCAAGGTATAAAGTTGTATAATAATCAAAACTATTCCGCAGCACTTAAGGAATTTCGTCGCGGAATGAATAATGTGGATATATCCGAGCGTCACGATGCTGCAATTATGGCCGCCAGATGCTATATCAGTCTTGGTCAAAAAGAAAATGCTCAGAAACTACTTCAATCTGTTATAGATGAAGGTGGCCCCGGCAAAAGAATTGCAAAGAAGACATTACGCAGTCTTAATAATTCAGAAGAATAGCTATCTTGCGGATTAACCTTCCGTATGCAAAGACGTTTCTGGCGCAATATTATTTTTACTGCCATACTCGGCTTGATCATTGTTATTTTGGGCACTGATTATTGGGTTACAAATTCCACCCGTTCACAGTTATATTCAGATGCTACTTCTATACCTAAAAATAAGGTAGGATTATTATTAGGTACATCTAAATATTTATCGCGCGGGGTACCAAATCCATATTATTCAAATCGCATAGAAGCTGCTGTAAAATTATTCCGTGCAGGCAAAATTCTGTACATATTGGTGAGTGGTGATAGTTCCAAACACTACAACGAGCCGGAAAAGATGAAAAAAGATCTTTTATCCCGCGGCATTCCCCCTGAAAAGATCGTTACAGACTACGCAGGCGTTCGTACGCTCAATAGTATAGTGCGATGCAAAGAAGTATTTGGTGAAGATAGTGTTACTATTATCTCTCAGTTATTTCATAATGAACGTGCGCTATTCATTGCCAATCATGAGGGCATTAAAGCCATTGCTTTTAATGCGGGAAATGTAGATGATGAAAGCAAATTCATCATGCTCACCCGTGAAAAATTTGCACGGGTAAAAATGCTTCTCGATCTGGTATTTAATATCCATCCCACTTACAAAGGAGCAAGGGTAACAATAGGATAGGGCAACAAAAATCTTAACTCGTTAAAAAATTACCAAAGTGCTATTTATTAGCTTATTCCATCAACCATTACATCCTTTGCTATTTTCTTCACCAATCCCTGCAATACATTCCCCGGGCCTACTTCAGTAAAATCAGTAGCATCATTTTTTACCATTTCCTGTATTGTCTGTGTCCATCTTACAGGCGAAGTAAGTTGATTGATAAGATTTTGTTTGATGATTTCGGGTGTTATGTATGGGCTTGCATCTACGTTTTGATAAATAGGACAAGTAGGATTATTAAAATGAGTACTCTCAATAGCCGCTTGTAATTCTTCCTTTGCCGGTTCCATTAATGGAGAATGGAAGGCACCACCAACCGGTAATATCAAGGCACGCCGTGCACCGGCTGCTTTGAGCTTTTCACATGCTTGTTGTACACCATTTATTGTTCCACTGATTACCAATTGTCCTGGACAGTTATAATTAGCAGGTACAACAATTTCGTCAGTAAACTCGCTACATATCTTCTCTACTATAGCATCATCCAGGCCAATTACAGCAGCCATCGTTGAAGGGTTGATCTCGCATGCACGCTGCATGGCGGCTGCACGCTTTGCCACGAGTCGCAAGCCGTCTTCAAAAGACAGCACTTTGTTAGCAACAAGTGCTGAAAACTCACCTAATGAATGACCTGCTACCACATCTGGTATCAAATCAGGTGTAGTTTCAAAAAGTATAACTGAGTGAAGAAAAATTGCAGGCTGTGTGACTTTCGTTTGCTTCAGCTCTTCATCAGTTCCGCTAAACATTATATCCGTTATACGAAAACCTAATATTTCGTTAGCTTGTTCAAAATATTCTTTTGCTAATGTATTTTGTTCATATAGGTTCTTACCCATTTCTGAAAACTGAGCGCCCTGTCCTGGAAATATGTATGCATGCTTCATAAAGTACAAATTAAAGGGCTAAAAATAACCCCAATAATATCAACAGCCAAAATCTACAATACTCTATAGTTTTATAAATTTTTTCATTATAACAGCATATTTCATTTTATAACTTTGCAATATGGATTGGATACCACTGATCGAGGAGAATCAATTAGAAACAATTAAACAACAAAGTGAAAATCAGCTGGTTGCCATTTTCAAACACAGTACACGCTGCTCTATTAGTGCAATGATCAAAATTCGTCTTGAAAGAGGAAAATTTCCGCAAAACATTCCATTTTATTACCTGGACCTGATACGCTACAGATCAATTTCTAATAAAATTGCCGACGATTTTAATGTTTATCATGAATCACCCCAAATATTACTTATTAAAAATGGCGAATGTATATATGACGAAAGTCATAACTGGATCAATATGGATGATATAGAAGAACAGGCCGAACAGGCATAAATTCAACGTTTAAATTTTCTTCCCTTTCCATCGTCCACTTTTCAGATAGATCAGAGATGCCGTTATAAGGCTGCTCCAATACACAAATTCCGACATCCAGCAAACATATAACGGGCTGCGCAAGCGCTCAATTATGATATAACAATAAAGCAGGTAGGCACCCACGCTCGTTATTTCCATTGTAAGATTTATTAAAGTATTGCCCGTGCCAACCACACCATTGAAAGCAACAGTCGATATCGACATGATTAAAGTTGCACATACAATTACCCTCATGCTTGGTATTGCAAAATTTAGCAGGTTAACATCATTTGTATATAATGCCAAAAACTGATGAGGGAATAACAACAAAGGCACGCAAACTATAGCAGTAAAAAACAGGCTGAGCTTGGCAATTTTATATATAAGACCTAATACTTCCCGTTGTTTTCGCTGCCCGATTGTGTTGCTTACCATAGTGCTTGTAGCAGATGCAAAGGCCCAGGTAATAGCGCCAATTATACCGAACAGGCTACGCAATATCTGTGAAGCGGCAAGGTCTATATCTCCAAGATGTTCTACAAATATGAAAAATACCTGCCATCCTCCGATGCTGAACAGGAACTGTACAATGAGTGGTACAGAAACCTTAAAAGTGCGCTTTGACAATTTAAAATCAAATGCCGCATACAAATGCACAGGATATTGACGATAAAATTGCTTGAAATAAAATATCCCATACATTATTATAAATGATGCAAATTCCGCTATTATTGAAGCTATTGCTGCGCCGGCAAGCCCCATTCTTGGAAAACCAAAATTGCCAAATATCAAAGTGTAATCAAACAGGATATTCATTAAAGCGCTTGCCGAGTAACCATATATTAAAAACCTCGAGCGATTGATAGAAATAAAAAAAGCATTAATAAGTTGCGAAAGCAATAAGAAGGGCAGTCCCCATACCCTTATATATAAATAATTAATAGTCAGATAAATATTATTGCTGTCGTGTAAGCTTAAGCCAAATATTATAGGGGTAAGCCAAAGAGATAGCACCATAAGGGCCAGAGCAATAAATACCGACAGGCGCATTCCATTCGATAATATTTTGGCGACCCCATCGTTATTGCGCTCTCCCACCCGGCGGGCCATCTGTATTTGCAACCCAATGCTTAGTCCATAACCTATCATGGATAACATAAGGTAGAAAATACCACCAACTCCATTTACACCAAGTTCACGCTCACCGTAACGACCAAGAAAAGCGGTATTGGTAAGAAAACTAATTTGCGGAATGAGCAAGGCGAGAGAAATCGGCGCTGCTAATTTGATAATATCCCTATTGCTTATTGAAACTTTCACTGATATGATTTATCCCAATTATTAACCTTGCAATAATAGCATACAATACTATTGTATAATATGATGAAGTGTCGCAAATTTATTCTATAATTGTGTGCATTTGTATGTCAGAGGTTACTAACAATACATTAAATCAGCAAGTATATAACGTACACAGTGGTGACGCACTGCTTGGCCAGGTAGTTAAGGTAGTATGCATCTTGTTACCAAGGGGATTGGCAGTGGGCGGCTTCAGCGACAGGGGTGACCTTCTCATGATCCGTTATAGCGATTACAAAAAAAATCTTCCTACCTGGATATTAGACTTTTATGAGCATCAGTTTCTCAACGAACCTCTTTTGGCCGCTCCGCATAAAGTGACAGCGGCATTTGTGGCCAGCGATAAGAGCTTGTTAGTACCTGAAGCAATCTATGGTGAGGCTACCGCTGAAAAATGGATGAAGAAAGTACATTTTGTTGAGGGAAATGAAGTGATATCTGTTCATTCTCTGAGAGAAGACAAGGCAAATTATCTTTATGCATGGCCTGCAGCTATTAAAAGTCTTATGACAAGATATTTTA
This sequence comes from Flavipsychrobacter sp., assembly GCA_035606335.1. GTDB lineage: Bacteria > Bacteroidota > Bacteroidia > Chitinophagales > Chitinophagaceae > DATNFP01. The sequence goes on from DATNFP010000061.1 coordinate 34,871, forward strand.
CCAAGTCTAAAATATTGCCCCTGGCTGCATACCAGTTTCACAGGCCATATAAGTCTGATTGTTCATTGCAATGCTGCATCACAACCGACCAGGTATATGCAACATTGTATAACCATAAAAAACTTTATTGGCACCAGATATTTCATTATCAAAATGCTGAGGATATTGCCTATCATTTAAAGCTCCTTTGCCGGCAGCACAACATACAGCAGGAAAATATGACTTTTCAATGTACTGTTTCCAACAGAGGGTTGGCAAATGTAGTAAATGAACTGTCTCAATACTTTCCCGGTTTGAAAGACGGTACGGGAAGCGTAGGCACGACTGATAATACCTGGATAGCAACAATATATTTGTTACAACAATTATACGCATGCGCATTGTAGGCGGCATTTTCAGCGGACGGAGGTTTAGCCCTCCGGCTCGTATTCCTGCAAGGCCAACCACTGAAGTTGCAAAAGAGGGTTTATTTAACACACTCGACAACATGATAGATTTTGAGGGTATTAAAACCCTGGATCTATTTGGTGGTACAGGAAGCATTAGTTATGAATTAGCCTCGCGTGGTGCCGAAGATCTGACCCTTATAGAACGAGATCCTGTAACTATTGATTTTATAAAGAAAACAGCGAAAGAGCTTGATATTACCGATAAACTACACATTATTCGGGGAGATGTTTTCAAATTCATGAAGCAATCCATCGAACAATACGATTTTATATTTTCCGGACCTCCGTATGCGTTATCGAACATAGACGATTTGCCTTTGTTCGTGTTTGAAAAGAATATGTTGAAGCCCGGTGGTATATTTGTATTGGAGCATACTCCACGAAACGATTATCAGCAGCACCCAAGATTTCTTCGTATGAAAAATTATGGTACAACCGTATTCACTTTTTTCACTCAACCAGGAGAATAATACTATGCAACGTATCTGCTTATTTCCCGGCACATTTGATCCGATAACACTTGGCCATGTAGATGTAATAGAGAGGTCCGTATCATTATTTGATAAATTAGTAATAGGCGTGGGTATCAACTCTTCAAAACAACCCATGTTCTCAGTAGAGCAGCGGACAGATTGGATGAATGAGGTCTTTAAAAATGATCCACGTATAGAAATAACCAGCTACCAGGGATTAACTGTTGATTTTTGCAAGCAAATAGGTGCTAATTATATACTTCGTGGCATTCGTTATGTAAGCGATTTTGAGTATGAAAAAGCAATAGCAGATATGAACAGGATGCTGGCTCCGCAAATAGAAACTGTCTTTCTTACCTGTTCCCCACAATATTCCACAATTTCTTCAACCCTTGTTCGTGATGTAATAAGAAACGGTGGCAATATAAGTTTATTCGTGCCTTCAGAAGTAAGGTTTTAATACTTGTTTCTCCTTTCCATTGCTTTAAAACGGTTAAAACGTTGTACCTCTTTATTCATACGCATAAATAGTAAATAAAGCATGAGGGCATCGTCTAACCATCCAATTACAGGGATATAATCAGGGATCAGATCAATGGGAGATATTACATAGATAATAGTGAATATTAATACTAACAATGTAAAGAAAGACATCTTATAATGACCGCTCCGAATTTCACGTATCATTTGCCACATAGTCTTACGGTTTCGGAATAAGTGTACTCCCAATCTCACATTCCTAGCCCCCGAAGTATACTTTGCCATGGGTAATTATTTATGCGAAAATAGCAGGAATAATGTTGATGTATTGTTAAGGCTTATTCTTCCAAAAGTTAAAAATTGCGTGTATCGGAAAGTATCATTACCATTTAAATCCAGCATTTTGCAGCACCTCCCTTATAGCATCATAAGATTTATATACTATTACAGATAGTTGTTTGTTATCTACCCATTTTACTTCAAGAATGTTTTCTTCTTTCTGCGGAATAAGGATCTCAGATGATGAAGATCGCATCTTATACCATACTGTGTGCTTCAAAAGATTTTCCCTGTTCTGTGAATAAACATGGTATGTATCGCATAGCTTATTAATGATTTCTAAATGCTGCAGACCAGTTTCTTCTTTTACTTCACGCAAAGCACAGTGAGCTATATCTTCATTATCATCTTTTTTCCCTTTTGGCAGATCCCACTTCCCACGACGATATATCATCAGCACTTCATCTTTTTCATTTACTACAACTCCCCCGCCCGCATCTATTGGCTTATATAACTCATAAAGACGCTGATGAAGCGAATCGGTAGATGCATCTTCAATTACTACTCCCAAAGTGCCTATCTTATCAAGATGCTGCAATGCCAGACGAAAATTTCTTGAGAAAGCCCCGATAAAAGTAAGATAGCCTTCAGCAATAGAATGTTGTTTTATATAATCTTCGCTATTATTTGTAAGTATAAGGGGCTTATTATTATAATATATTTTTTGTATAAAGTTCATCAGCCACGGTTTGTAAACTTGCTTAATTGATGTAGGTTTGAGCGTTATGAGTACTGAAAAACATTTCGCCGAAAAACTAATGCAAATTAAAGCATTACAAATCAACCTGCAAAAGCCATATACATGGGCCTCAGGATGGCACTCACCAGTATATTGTGATAATCGTAAAGTATTGTCATATCCTTATGTACGCGATTTTGTAAAAAGTGAATTGGCGAACATGGTTTTGGAACATTTCCCTGATGCACAGGTTATTGCCGGAGTAGCCACTGCGGGCATCGCACATGGCGTTATGGCCGCTGATCTCTTAAAACTTCCATTTATATATGTCCGTGCCAAGGCTAAAGAACATGGAATGGGTAATCAGATAGAAGGTGTATTAGAAGCCCGACAAAAAGTTGTTGTTATAGAAGATCTTGTTTCAACTGGTAAAAGTAGCCTGCAGGTAGTAGATGTGCTTAGACAACAAGGAGCCGAGGTGTTAGGTATGTGCGCTTTGTTTACTTATGGTTTTCCTATAGCAGATGAAGCTTTTGAAAATGCTGAAGTACCTCTTCATACAATAAGTAATTACAAAGCATTAATAGAAGTAGCACAAGAACAAAAGCTTATTCAGCCGGAACAACTGTCTATGTTAGAACAATGGCGTTTAGACCCATCGAATTGGGGCAAATAATTAAATGTATTACGGTTAATCATTAATCACACAACAATAATATTGATGATTGCCTGGCTCAAGCTAATAAGGTGGAATAATCTGCTAATAGTTTTTTTAACACAGCTACTAGCATGGTGCTGTGTATTGCTTCCTATGTGGCATTATACGGAATCACCTATGTTCCTAAACTGGCAGAACTTTCTTTTGATCTCGTTATCAACTATACTAATCGCTGCCGCCGGCTACATTATAAACGACTATTTTGATATAAAAATTGACATAATAAACAAGCCTGATAAAGTAATTCTGGAAAAAAGAATACCACGCAGGATGGCAATCATCGTACACAGCACTCTCAATGCAATTGCTATTTTTTTAGCAGCAATTGTGGCAAGACGTGCCGGACATTATGAATGGCTTTTATTACAAATAGTCTGCACTGTATTATTATGGTTTTATTCTACTCATTTTAAAAGACAGTTCATCATTGGCAATGTAGTAGTTGCGCTTCTTACATCTTTCACTATTATAGCATTGATGCTATACGAACCTGCTATCCACTATTACTTCTTTAAATCTTACTTTATAAATACTTCTATCGGGAATGCACCTAATCCGGTATGGGTATTGGGCATATACGCTTACTTTGCCTTTGTTCTCACCTGGATAAGGGAGATTGTAAAAGACATGGAAGATTATAAAGGTGACGCCCAGGAAGGGTGCATAACCATGCCTATCAAGTGGGGGTTGAAACGATCTGTGCAATTCATACAAGCTCTCGGTCTGTTGGTTATTATTCCTTTAATAATTGCAGGCATCAAGCTTTGTATTAACAGATGGTGGCCACTGGGTATCTACTCAATTGCTGCATTAGTGCTGCCCATGGCTATATGGAGCTATTTTTTACAGCGGAAAAATACTACGCAGCATTATCATATAGCCAGCCGATGGTTAAAAATTATTATGGTTTTAGGCATTGGTTCATTAATTATTTATTATTTCCAGGCACATGCATAAAATAATTCTTGCTTCGCAATCACCGCGCAGAAAACAATTAATGGAGTTAGCTGAATTGGAATTTGAGGTGGTGATTGCAGATGTAGATGAAACAAACCCTCCCGGCATGCCCGGAGATAAAGTGCCCGGATTCCTCGCGATGAGGAAAGCTTCTGAAATAAAAAACAAAGCGGAAGATGCTATCATAATTGCTGCAGATACAATTGTTTTATTAGATCATCATATACTGGGCAAACCCAAAGATGCGTTTCATGCAAAAGAAATGCTGCAACAGCTTTCAGGACGAATGCATCAGGTAGTAACCGGTGTATGTATGCAGAAAAGTGAAAAGCAAATATGTTTCTCCGCAATAACAGAAGTTTATTTCAGAAAACTTACTGATGAGCAAATTGATCATTATATCAAATCTTATCAACCATTCGATAAGGCAGGAGCATATGCAATACAGGAATGGATCGGGATGATCGGAATTGAAAAAATAAATGGAGACTATTACAATGTAATGGGCTTGCCAATAGGAGAAGTAGTGAGGGTTTTAAACACCGAATTTATTAACTAATCGATTTTATCCTTTATCATATCAGCGAGCTGTACAGCCACTTCGCTGGCAAGTGCTACACCCATCCCTCCCATGCGAAAAGCGCCAAAAACTCGGTCTGAAAAAGACCTTACTATTGGATATTTATTGGGGCCGAAAGCCATAATACCTGTCCACCTTTGTTCTATCTGGAAATGAGTATCCGGCAAGATGATATCATGTAACTTTTGTTCCAGATCTTCCTGAATCAATTCATTTAAAGAAAAATCTGTTGTTGTCTCTCCTTCCATATCTAAATTTCGTCCCCCTCCTAATAATACTCTGCCATCTATCTCCCTGAAATAATAATAACCTTTATCAAAATGGAAAATGCCTTTAAATTTCAGGTCTGGTATAGGTTGCGTTATTAATACTTGTCCCCTGCCGGGCTTTACATCTACATCAGGCAATAGTTTTTTTGTAAAAGCATTGGTGCAAATACTTGTTGTATTGCAGTGCAAAATCAATATTTCATCTCTAAACGGATCCTTCACCTGGACTAATACATAGTTTTCTTCTTCTTCAAAGCTTAAAACATCTGCACCTGTTTTTATCTCTATCCCACATTGTAACGCAAAATCAATTAATGCACGTAACAGCTTGCCACTATGCAGTTCTCCTTCTGAGGTATTTTCGATCAAGGCTTTCACATATTCGCTTGACAAACCAAACTTAGATATCTTTTCATTAGATAACTTATAGGACGGCTGATGTATTGCAGGAAATAAGAGATTATTCAAATAATCTAATTTTTCTAAAGCATCTATTTCTTTATCACTAATTAACTCGTAACTGCCGTTTTGCCGATATTCTATTCTATCGTCACCAAGTTTTTTTCTTAGGCGTTCTAATCCCTTTTTTCTCCATTCAAACAGTTGCACTACTTCATTTTCACTCATCGTTTTCAAATCATCCAGCAATTCAGTTACACTCCCCATACATGCGAAACCTGCATTGCGTGTACTGGCACCTGTTGGCAATAAAGAGCGTTCAAGGACTAAAACACTTGAATCTGGATATTGCTTTTTTATTTCAATAGCCACATTTAAACCTACAATACCAGAGCCTATAACAATATGATCATAATGAATGAAACTCTGCTGCTCCCAATAACTTAACATTCCCGCAAATTAATTTTTATTTATGGAACCTATATCCCAATATCACCTTGAATATTGCATTGTCTGTAGACTGCGTAAACCCCCAGCCATACCCTATATTAAATTCCCAATCGGGTGACCAGTCAAGGTCAATGGCCGCAAACAATTGTTGTTGCTGCTGCTGGTAAGGAAAGAAACTGTTTAAAGGACCTACTGAGCCATAATATTCAAATCCAAAAGCAAATAATTTTGTGAAATTATAGCTTGCTTTCACATTAGGTGAAAATACAAATCCCTGGTTTACATTGAGGCCATGCAGCGATCTATCAAATGTGGGATTGAACGAGGCATAAAGCTTCTCCCATGTTTTATCTATTATCGGACGGACCTCTAATGTCCAATCGTCTTCACTGTATTGAGGCTTTTGATATCCGACTTCTGTAGAGAGGCTTACCCCTACGGGCCAATGCCAGCTATCAGGAATTCGTACGCGAGGCCTAATATGACTACCAACATACGAAGTGCGATTGTCGCTACCAATGGCATTAAAAAAATAAAAACCTATTTCAAACCAACCATTGAAACCATGAGTTATTTCTACGGTTTCATGTATGATATCATGAGTAGGCAACACTCCATTTTCCTGGGCACGCGTTCCGTCAAAAGTATAGTTGCTATGTAGTTCTACCATGGTAACGTTTTTTGCAACTGTTTCAGAGCCATATACTTGAATCTCGTAATTATCCTGAGCTTTTACTTTGCCGGCAAGTCCAAAGAGTGAATAAAAAGCAATAAAATAAAATGCCAGCTTATTCATTAATTATATTTATTACAGGACATTATATCCAGACAAATCTATTCACTATAGTGTTTTTTTGATAATAATTTTCATTATCTCTTAATTACTAATTATTAGTTTCTCTGTTTTGCTTTCCACGCCATCAGTGCAGTGTGCAAAGTATATTCCTGCATTTAAGACATTAACATCAATATTGCCGATACCCATCAAGTTACCATATGTCTTTAGCACTCTGCCAGAAACATCACAGATAGTTAATGTACCTATTCTCCCATCGGATAATTCGTAATGAATAATTGCCTTATCCTTTGCCGGGTTGGGCCATATAATCATTTGTAATGATTGTGTTTGATTTATTGTATTTACTGCCAAAGCGATTGTATCCTTAAATACAAAATGAGCAACCGTCAATGGAGGGATAGCATATCTGAATGTATCTTCCCGAATGGATGATGAAGGTATATGCTGATGAAAAATATTACTATCCGCACTATTAAAATAATATAGGTCAATATTATTGTAGCTTACCTTACTATTAATCGCGATTAGCGCTGTGATGGTATCGTTATAATATTTATTAGTTACTATGGCATGCAGTATATTATCTGAGGTATCGACTACTGAAGCATAAATTGTTGAATTAGTATCATTGCTTTTTGCCATTGAATGTATTGCACCAAAACGTCCTCCAGCACCATTGTAATTTCTATAAATATTGAAGGCTGATTTTACAAAGCCATCAATAGTACCCCATATAGCTGCATAATCAAGCCCAGTGCTGCCAAAGATACCCAACACATCGGCCTGAGCAATGCCACCTGAAATATGGCCGTGTGCTCCATAATCATATTCGTCAATGCCAAATTTTGTACCGGGATAAAATGTGCTGATGGAATGCTGAATGTGGGGAATAATCGGTAATTCCGCAGCAAATCCTGATGTTGTGATCCAGCTGTTTTCTACATAACCAGAATCCCAAAGGCTTCTCGGACATTGCATTCGCGCTTCTGCCGTGAGAAGGGAGATATCATCTGAAGTAACATTATTTACCTGTGGATACCAATGGACAGTAAAAACATTTAGAAGTTTTTTCCCCGACGTGTCTTCAGCTTGTTTCATCTCCTTGAGATAAGAATCGATGAACCAATGATCGGCACTATGGCTGCTTGCGTCAGATGCAAATTGTAGATTCCAGTACTCGCTAAAGCCCCATGATTCCGGACCAAACACGTTTGCAGTAGAATCTATTTGTTTTATTGCTTCTGCAGTGGCGATAGTTTTTGTAAATAATTCATTATAAGTAACACAATTGCTACGCATGTGCGGGAATTGTGTGCACCACAAGCCAGGTTCATTATCTAATATATATGCTTTGATACCTGTTGAAGAATTTGCCATACCAAACTTATTAACGAGAAAATTCAGCTCTTCATCTACATATACTTTATGGTCGGTAGTATCAGGAACAAGCGATAAAACTGCTCCCTTCACATCATATACTTTATTCCAGCGAGCAGATGGCGCTAACTCACTTGCAGATACTACCCCATCGCCGTCGTTTGACACATAACCTACCATAGGTAACGTGATTGCACTTAAAATAGAATGCGCTATCGAAGTGTCATGAAACGCAATGAGACACGCTGCAGGTTTTTTATAATCAGCAGAGGCCAATCCCATAACCGATGGCAGGTAATCATCATTATTATTGATGTAATCGACACCTGCGTTAGAAAAATTATTCTCCCAGTTGTATGCCGATGTACGATTGCCTCCAAACCTATGCCAGGTTGCATAAGCATAGCTACCATTATTGTACCCGTATATATAAGGGCTTATTACATGTCGTTCAGAGGAAGTATTAACCTGGTATATAACAGTAATAACCTGCGCATGTAAACTAAGGGCTAAAAACCAAGCAATAACCGTAAACAATACATACTTGTAAGAATATCTCATAACCTCTTTTTGTATCATACAAATTACATATAAAGTATCACACTAATTAAAATTTTATTATATTTATAAGCGCATCAATTATGAATAAACCAAACAAAATATTACTTGGCATTTTGAGCTTTGTTCCATTAGCACTGGCCCTTGTCATAATTGTATTTGTGATCAATATGGTTTTTAACTCAAACAACCCTCTTTCCTTATATGTCTTTAGTGATTTCGTGCCTATCATCATCATTGGTGTATTAGCCAGTATGTGCAGCGTAGGGCTTCTGATCTATTACATCATTGACCTCACACGCGAACGAAGTATGGCTGACGGAGAAAAAATAATGTGGATTTTACTTTTTTTGTTTGCCCCAGTCATAGCATACCCAGTCTATTTTTTTATTCGTGTTTATACTCAATCACTTGATAATAAAGGCCCTACTCTTTTTATTTAACCTTTTGCGGCACAATATTTTTATCGTTCATTATATAGTTATTGTAAACCAAAACTTAGGTTATGGACGAAACAGCAAAAAGGAATTGGGCTATCATTAGTTTTATTCCCTTCCTAGCTTGGAGCGTATGGTGTGCCTATATAATGATCATCACCAGACCTCTAATCATATCACAATCCTACCAGGATCACGAAAAAATTGTTACTACCGTTGCGCAACATTTTACTACCGTAACGATTTTAGTGTCCATAGCATCTTTACTAACGGCAATTATGCTTTTTATCAATGTGATACATCTTGCCAGGTTAAAAAACCTGCATGCCGGTTCGAAAGCCGGGTGGATAGTATTTATGATAGCATTCGGTGCGGTTGCTTTCCCTATTTTCTGGTATTTCCAGATCAAGCAGGAACCTAAACGAGAAGAATTCTATCCTGATATAGCCTGAGAAATCTTACCCATTATATATATCGATCAAAATGTCCTCATAGAGAGGACATTTTGTTTTAGCAATATTTATATTTCCCCTAAACCAGCATGGTTACCGGATTCTCGAGATGTGCCTTTAATGTTTGCAGGAAACGAGAGCCGACTGCGCCATCTACAACGCGATGATCGCAGCTGAGTGTGATCTTCATTAACTGGCGAATCACTACTTCATTATTTTCCACTACTGGAGTAGCAGCAATTTTTCCTATTGCCAATATACAGGAATCTGGAGGATTGATGATAGCTGTGAAATCATCTATATCCATCATCCCGAGATTAGAAATTGTAAATGTATTTCCTGTAAATTCAGGTGGTTGCAATTTTTTATTGCGTGCCTTATCTATCAATACACTTGCTTCCTGAGCTATTTGAGATAATGATTTTTGATCTGCAAATTTTATCACAGGAACGATAAGACCCTCATCAACTGCAACAGCAGTGCCCACGTGTATGTGCTGATTCTGACGAATGAAATCACCCATCCAGGAGCTATTGACCCAGGGATGCTGACGAAGTGACATCGCACAAGCCTTTATGATAAGATCGTTGAAAGAAACTTTTACAGGGGATACATTATTAATGGCTTTGCGGGCTTCTATCGCATTGTCCATCGTTAAGGTCATTGTGAGATAGAAGTGAGGCGCGCTGAATTTACTTTGCGATAATTTCTGAGCAATGATCCGGCGCATTTGGGAGAGCTGAATGTCTGTATGTGCTTCCTGCCCGAGCGGAACAAATTGCTGTAATTGTGGCTGTGATGTGGCTTGCTTTTGTTGCTGCTGCTGTGGAGCGGCAGAAGGTGCTGCAGGCTTGAAATTATCAACATCACGCTTTATGATTCTACCGTTATCACCACTACCCTTTACCTGATTTATATCTATACCTTTTTCTTCTGCGAGTTTTTTAGCAAGCGGTGAAGCCTTCAGACGTTCATCACTTTCAGCATGTTGCTGATCTTGTTGCTGAGCCGTTTGTTGCTGTGACTGTTGTGGTACCTGCTGTTGTTGAGCAGGTGCAGCTTGCTCAGTTGCCTGAGCCTTATCTCCAGTTCCCTGATCGGAAGCACCAGCTTTTAAATATGGTTCTATATTAGTGCCCTGCTTACCTACTATGGCAATAATATCATTCACTTTAGCTGCTTCGCCTTCTTTTACGCCTATATATAATAGAGTACCGTCTGCATAACCCATTACTTCCATTGTAGCCTTATCTGTTTCCACATCAGCCAATACATCGTCGCTTTTTACTTTATCTCCAACTTTAAAATGCCATGCAACTATTTTGCCTTCCTTCATCGTGTCGCTAAGCAGCGGCATACGGACTACAGTGGCGTCGCCAGGCAATGGCTCCTGAGCTTTTTGCTGTATTTTTTCGTCTTGTTTTTTATTATCGGCTGGTGCAGATGATGTTTGTTGCGTAGATTGCTGTTGTGAAGGTTGTTGCTGCGATGGCTGCTGTTGGGCTGCTTGCGGCTGTTCGCCACCTGCAGGCTGTGCACCCTGATTCTTTATTTCTTCTACCAGCTTACTGATATCTTCACCCTTCTTGCCAACTACGGCAATAATATCATTTACTTTAGCTGCTTTACCTTTATCAACGCCTATATATAATAGAGTTCCATCTACATATGGCATTACTTCCATTGTAGCTTTATCTGTTTCCACATCGGCCAATACATCGTCGCTTTTTACCTGATCTCCTACTTTTTTGTGCCATTCAGCTATTATTCCTTCTTTCATCGTATCGCTAAGAAGTGGCATACGTATCGCTTCAGCCATAAAGTACTATCTATATTTTGAGGTTCAAAAGTAATAAAAAAATGAACCCCGATTTTAAGGATTCGGGATTATTGAGTAATTGTGCACAAATTACGGATTTAATAATCTATTTGCAGATTCAGTCCTTCTTTGAGCTTAATAAGATTAGGATTTTTCCTTGCCATGACCTCAAAAACCTCAGCTTTACTCAGAACGGTTTGGTTTTGCTGTGCTGCTATACTGGCGTCTTCACGCACTTCAGTAGTAACCCTCACCATGATACCCATGTTAGCCCGGAAAAAATCTATCAGCAGGTTGCGCTGCTCACGAGCGTAAGTGTCTGTGAGATCAGAAGGAGAGATAATGCGAATCTCATCGGGAGGATAGACTTCCAGCTTCATGAGGGACAACTGAGCATAGAGCATACTTTTATTTTCGGCCTGCACTTTTTGTTTGTACTGTTCGAATATGGCATTTGCACCTTCCTGTTCCAGTTCTTTAATCTCCACTACCTGCTGGGCTACCTGTGCAGTATCCAAATCATTAAGCAAATGTTTACCTATGCGGCGATTAGTACCAGTAGTATTTGCACCCTGCGGCCTTTGGGATGGTGCGGCAGGAACAGGTTGTGGCATGGCTGCAGCTTGCTTAATTGGTTCGGGCTCACGAACTTTTGCAGGTTCGGGTTGTGGTTGCTGATAATTAGTTGGCTGCTCTGCCTTAGCAGGCTGATCCAGAGCTATATTTTGTGGTGTATTGTTGCTGATGGCAGCTGTGGCTACGCTATTAGTGTTTTTTTTTATTTCAGACTCGCCATTTCCGGCAGTCTGCATACCATTTATTTTAGTAGCCTGCAATACATAACACAGTTTTATCAGGCACATCTCGACATGCAACCGCTTGTTGGTAGCGTTCTTATACTGCAGCTCACTATCGTTAAGGACATTCAACGCAGAAATAATAAACGATGGAGGTGCCTGTGCAGCCTTTTCGTGGTACATAGGCTTATGGTCGTTGGGAACATCCAAGAGCTTTGCCATACGAGGATCTTTACACAATAACAAGTTGCGCATGTGCTCTGCAAGCCCACCAATGATGACATCGCCCTCAAAGCCTTTTTCCAACACCTGATCGAGCAATAGCAATGTGTTGCTCACATCCTGGCTCAGCATGCTATCCGTGATCTTAAAATAATAATCGGCATCCAGTAAATTAAGATGCTCCATAGTATTGCTGTATGTAAGCATACCATTGGTGAAGCTCACAATACGGTCGAACATGGAAAGAGCGTCGCGCATACAGCCTTCGCTCTTTTGAGCAATGACATGTAATGCAGCTTCCTGGGCAACCACGCCTTCCTTTGTAGCAATGCTATGAAGATGTGCCGTGATATCGTGCGTAGTGATACGCTTGAAATCGAATATCTGGCAACGGCTAAGTATGGTAGGTAATATCTTGTGCTTCTCGGTAGTGGCAAGGATAAAGATGGCATAAGGCGGCGGCTCTTCCAATGTCTTTAAAAAAGCATTGAAAGCAGCGGCGCTGAGCATGTGCACTTCATCTATTATATATATCTTGTATTTACCGGCCTGAGGTGCAAAGCGTACCTGGTCGATAAGTGTGCGGATGTCGTCGACTGAGTTATTAGAAGCCGCATCGAGCTCGAATACGTTGAAAGAAGTATTGTTCTTAAATGACTGGCATGTGGAGCATACGCCGCATGCTTCCATATCAGGAGTGGGGTTCTCGCAATTAATTGTCTTTGCAAGGATACGTGCGCAAGTGGTCTTCCCTACTCCACGCGGCCCGCAAAAAAGATATGCATGCGCCAAATGTTGATGACGGATAGCATTTTTTAACGTAGTAGTAATATGCTCCTGCCCTACGACTGTGTCGAAAGTCTGAGGGCGATATTTTCGTGCTGATACTATATATTCTGACATTCGCTAACTTCTAAAAATCTCTGATCGCAAAAATTAAGCAAAAAAGACAAGGGATTGGAAAAATCTTTTTGTTTACACTATAAAATTCCCCATTCGGCCGCAAAAAAACTTATTTCCCCATCTTTTGTCTGAAAATCAATTGTTTAGATAGTTTTCAGACCCCAATCTTTACCCGTTTTATTCCCCATTTATGCCCCATCTGTTACCCGTGATTTCCTGCTTATTTGCAAGAGAACTTTTCAGGCAATAATTATTGCCTATAGCAAAAATAATGTAGTGAATGAGGATTGGCAAAAAAGGATATTCACATTGATGATAATGAGAATTTATGGCAAATAGCTTAAGAATCGATTTATAGTTTCTAGCAACAACTTATATATTTCAGTTTGAATTATACTTCGTTTATACCCGATTTCACTCTCTAAAAAACTCTTCAATTTTAAAATAAAAGCTTTTTCACTAATGAAATATTCAAGGACTACAGTACCCTGATATCTTTTTTCAAAGAAAACAACAAGTGAATAATACTGGCTGTTATTAAATTTCTTAAATTTTTCAATAAATTCATCAAAATTAATTTTATCAAATATTGACTGTGAAAAATATTCTTTTGTTTCTTTTGCATTAAAATATTGCTCCCACTCATCTATTTTTTCATAAATTATTTCTTTAATTAATTCTATTTTCTTTTTTTCATCATTATTCCAGTATTCCTTTATTGTTGCAACAATCTCGTCTTTTATATCAATTGCTTGAGGCGGCAATTTTTTTAATTCAGGATTATGATTAAAGTGAGATTCAATTAGCCATTTTGAGGTAGGTTCTCTTTCTCTTGAATAATTTTTTTGAATTGAAATCAAGATACCATTTATTAGCTCTTGTTTTAAGCTATCCATATCATACTCTAAAGGATTGTCAAATCGAGTTAGAAAATGGAAAACATTTACATATTGCTCAACGTATACATCACCTTTAGTTGCTAAAGTTTTTAAAAATTCCGTTTGTTTTTTATACTCATCATCATCTAGCTTAAAAACATTGGAATATGATAATTTACTCCAAACTCCTTCTATCTCTGATGTATTTTCGATAACATTATGTATTTCTCTTAGTTCATTTACCAATTTCTCGACTGCAAATGCACTTCCTCCAGTAAAGTGCTCATATACAGACAAATAAAAACTGTAGCTACTACCAAAATAATACTTCTCAATAAATTTCTCACGATAAGTTTTTTCAGCTTCTCCACCTGCTTGCTTAAGTAAAGAGTCCATTATAGAATATATTGAGTCTAACCCTTTTTTCTCAAGAAAGGAAATTTGTTGCTGTCTAAATTCTATACTTATTGCAAAAGCAAATTTAAGGATTGACGAAAGTTCATCTTTTAAAAGAGTACATAATCTGTTGTTAGTCTTTTCATTCTCATCACAATACTTTTCAATTTCATAAAAGACATCTTGAAAATAAGTTATGAAATACACTAAATTTCTAAGATTATTATCTCCTAATGAAAGGTATTCCTGAATAGTCAATTTATTTTGTTGCAAGAAATTCTCATAACGTCCGGTAACATATTCTTTCAGGACACTATTAAATGCATAATCAAAGTGAAATGGGAACTCTATTTGGATTCCAATAACCTTTTCTTTTAAGGTATTATAATCTTCTTCATTTTCTTTAATTCTTACATCATCGGCTATTAACAAAATCTTCTGTCCACTTAAATCAGTAAGATTATTTAGAAAACCACATAACTCCTTAATTTTTAAATTCTCACCTTTTCTTTCAATATCATCAAGACACAAAACAATTTGTCCATATCCATGAGTTTTTACTTTTGCTATATTAATATCCTTTATGTACTTATCTATATCGCCTAAATTTGTCACCGTCATTAATAACCTTGCAATTATTTTCGCACCTTTAGCAAGATTTCCTTTAAACAAAGGATTTATTTCAAGGAAAATTTTTCGAGAAAGCTCCTCAATACTATTAACACCAAATAAGGAAATATAAACAATAAAGAATTTTTTTTGGCTATTATCTAAGGTTTCAATCTCACCAATTGTTTTTGAAAGTTGATGTTTGAAAAAATATGTTTTCCCAGTACCCCATTTACCGGTAATTAATAAACAGTTATTTGTTTCTTTCTGGAGATACAGTTTGATAGGGTCAATCAATCGTTTCATAGATACTTTGTTTGATTGATGAAAATACCATTTATAAATAAATTAAAAGCAAACTCTATCATTTAGGTTATACATTCATTACTTTAAATATAAATATTATCTATCTTGTTTAGCCTAAATTCTTCTATATGAAAAACTTTATCACAATTTTATTTCTGGCATCCACTATAGGCAGTGTTTCTACAGCTGGTGCCAAATCCACCAACTATCTAAACAAATGCAGTGGCAAACAAGTGAAGCCTTTGCATGGACAGCGGATTAACTTCAGCTATACGGAGGACCAAAATAATTTATATCACGCTTCTCAGCCCTGGCAAACCATAAATGAAAAAAGCAAGGGTGCGATATGCTGTAATGAAATAGGCTTTACACAAATAGACACTGTGAGCGATAATGGAAAGGATTATGTAACGAAAGTTCAGCTTGATAAAACCGCACTGCTGATACAAAACTACTGGAGCAGCAAAATTGGTAATGTTAGTAAAAGCAAATTTGCAGTGCAACCGATAGAAATAGCAAGATATTCACCCATAATGCTTATCAATTATTTCCGGGAACAGAAGGCATCACCGAGTGATAAAAGTAATAGGCAGTATGCGGTGTATACTTTAAACATTGATAAAAAGGTAGTATCACTATATATACGGAAGTCGGACTACCTGCTGGACAGAGTGACATCGACAGAAAACAATGATATGTGGGGAGATGTTACGGATACGCTTGTCTATACAGATTATGTAGCATACCAAGGAGTGAGTTACGCAAAGGATATACATATACAAAAGATACATGGCATACAGGATGAGGTAACGATGTCGGCAAATGGTATAGTAAAGGAAATGCCGACCTTACTGGAAAAGCCAAAAGACTATACAATAAAGGAAGATGAAAATACGCCAGAAACAGTGAGCTCGGAAAAAATGGCAGATCATGTGTATTGCATTAATCTACCACAAGCGGAGAGTAAGGTAGGATTGGTAGAGTTTAAAGATTTCCTGGTGGTGATAGATGTGCCGCTAAGCAGCGATAATGGCGAGTTGGTCATCCAGGAAGCAAAAAAGATAGCACCAGGGAAGCCTATAAAATATTATACATTCAGCCATCACCATCCATGGGCATTAGGTGGGGTGCGTCGTTTTATTTATGATGGAGCGACTATATTGACAAGGCCTGAAGATACCAGCTATCTGCAATTTTTAGCTACTGCGCCACATACTTTAAAGCCGGATAGCCTGCAACAACAACCCAAACCTTTGATAACAGAAATACTAGACAGCAGCAAAACAATAAGCGATGGCAGATTTGAAATGAAGATATGCTATATAGGAAAGCAGTCGACACATACTAAAGACTATGTGATCTATTATTTCCCTTCGGACAAATTAATATTTGAAAATGACCTTGCCTGGATATCTAAAGAAGGGCCATTGAAAAAGGCAGGCAAAAGACAAGCGGGTTTGTATGATTATATAAAAGACTCGGGGATGGATGTAACAACTGTGTTACAAAACTGGCCAACCGGAGACAGATATGGGGTGAAATCGGTGTTCCCTTTTAGCGAGCTGCAACATTCTGTGGAGATGAAGTAATTGGATCGAGATATCAAAGCAGAAGCGATATTAAATACAAATTGTTTTCCTTAAATAGTGAGATCCTTCACTGCGCAGCCATTGCACAAAGCTGAGGCTCCGTTCAGGATGACATATTTGAGTGCAGAGGATTTTTGTATATTGGCTTCGATAAAAATTAATTTGATGAGATTGAGGATTTTGTTTCTTCTTTTTGTATGCAGTACAACGACTAATATTTTCGGGCAAGGGAAAGTGATGACGGTGGATGAGGCTGAAAAAGAAAAAATACCTTTTAAAAATTATAAAGTAGCTGTAAGCATATCGAATAAAAATGCTGTTTTTTATGGCATGAGTGATTCAGTAATTAATTCGTTCCAGGGAATGCTACAGAATATACTTGATTACCTGGATCAACAAAATTTTAAATGGAACGACACTATGCTGGTGTTTAATAAAGTGTATTTTGACAAATCGGGAAAGATAGATTACTATACTTATAGAATACTATCGAAGAAAGGAATAACTCCAGAGCAGGAAAAGAAATTTCAAGAGTTGCTTACTACATTTATACAGACTTACAGATTCCCCATGAAAGGGAATGATAATTTTTCGCAGGTAAGTGAAGCTGTGTTTATGGATAAGCCAAAGGAATAGCACAAAGCTTATAAAATATTTGGTTATGAATGAAAAGAAACCTACCAAATTGCGTAGAAGGGCCAACAGCTTTGTTTATGCATTCAGAGGGATTGCGCAATTAATGAAACGGGAAACAAATGCAAAAATCCATCTCCTTATTACTGTAGCTGTAATTTCTCTTGGCATAATAAAGGGACTAACTACTTACCAATGGATAGCAATAGTGATAGCCATATGCCTGGTATGGATAACAGAGGGACTTAATACTGCCATAGAAATATTGTGTGACTTGTATTGTGGTAAAGAGTATAACGAATCGGTGAAGATAATTAAAGATATATCTGCGGGGGCTGTACTGATTGCTGCAATTGCGAGTGTTGTGATTGGGGCGTTTGTATTTTTGAAGTTTTGAAAGGCAGAGATGCTAAAAAAAATCTTTTTATTAATAGCCAGCGTGTTATTGGGCTTTGTAACAGCTTATGCGCAATCGAGCACAGGAATATATTATTCTCATAGCGAAGAGGGGTCTTGTGCAGACTGCAAGGTACTATCTAACTGATGCTTCAAGACAGATACATCTTCTATACTTTTTACATTGTTTTGTTTATCTATCATTATAGTCCGATTATAGGGTACACTTGTTTCGTCCATTGTAGTTATGTAAAGTACAGCCCTAACAATAAGTCCCCTATACTGGACGGAATCGGCAACTTGATATTCAGCGGAGAGTTCTTGCATTTGCTTTTTTACCAATTGAAGAGAGTCCGCAAAGGCCTGACGTGAAGCAATAAATGTATTAAAATAATATTTTGCCTCACGATTATAAGATGTTCCAAGATAACCAGCCGCACTTTGAATTTTATTATTCAAAAGATCTATTGTTGTACTATACAGGTTTTCACAATATGTCAATTGATCATATGCGATGCCAAAACACTTTTTTTGCGTTAGAGAGTCATAGCTGATTATGTGAATGCTATCCAACTTTTGATAAACATTTCTATTCTGCTTTTTAAAGTCGGTTGTTACGATTTCAATAATTTTTTTCTTAGCTCTATCAGAATTGTTGCAACTGATCAATACGAGGGAAAGAATAAAACAGAAAAGAAATGTCTTTCTCATTGTTATGTTTTTAGGTTTTGGATAATGTGATTTTTCTCTAGGCAGCTTATATAGACTTACGTATACTTTGGCTTATGATCCTAATTATAATCCATAAGTACGCTTAAGGCTATCTAAGAGTGGATTCATAGGTGGTATTTCTTGTATATACTGCACATTACTATTTTTGTCAATCACTATAGTTTTATTATAAGGTATGCTCGTTGCGTCCATTGTAGTTATATACATGACAGCCTTTACAATAAATCCATAATACTGAACTGAATCAGCAGCCTGATATTGAGTCTTCAGTTCCTGCATCTGACTTTCCATCGATTGTAAAGAATCCACAAGGGACTGACGTGAAGTAAGAAGTACATTAAGACGATCTTCTACTCCAGGATCATTGTATGTTTTAAGATAATAAATCCTCTTTTGGATTCCATTATTGAAGAGATCTAATATTGCATTATAAAGATTTTCACCACGTGCCAAATGATCATACGTAATGCCGAAGGACTTTTTTTGTGTTAGAGAGTCGTAACTTACTATATGAATGCTGTCCAATTTCTCATAAGCATTCCTATTCTGCACTTTGAAGTCGGCTGTTATGGTGTCGACAATTTTTTTCTTAGCTCTGTCAGAATTGTTGCAGCTAGCTAATACAGTAAATGCAATAAAAACAATGAAATAGAAAAAAGGTGCCTTCCTCATTTGTAGTATTTTAGGTTTTAGATAATATGACTTTCTCTCTTTTATGGATACCTCAAATGGCTATTTTCCGCAATTGTATCTGTATGATTCTACAATAAACACAGGTTGCAGCACAGCAGTGAATCTTAAAAAATTACTTAATAATACTATCTCTTAGAAGAAAAGATAGTTTTGAAATATGGTGCGAAGGAATATGCGCCTATAAGGATTTCAAAGAAAAGAGCGGAGAGAGAGGGATTCGAACCCATCTCCTTAGTCCTATATTATCAAGGGTTTTACTCTCGTAAATATTTCGGTGCCCCGAAATTTCCCCCTCTTAAATTCAATCAAACGGTACTAAATTGTACTAAGCGAAGATAAAAAAGTTTATTGATTTTTAAAGCAAAAAAGAGATACGAAGTTCCTGCAATAATAGAACGCTTGCTTTTGTATTGCAGGTTTGGCTTGGATACAAAAAAATCAAATAAGACTATGAAGACTAATAAAATTTTCCCAAAGTGTAATCGAAGATGCTGCTAAAGCCTTCAATTCAAATTTGTGGCCATCTGAGAGTATGATTTTATTATTTCGCTCTTGGCCCCAGACCTTGCTAAAGGGATTGTACTCTCGAATAATAGTAAAATCAGCTTCGACACTTGCATTATTTAATTCGAAGTGTTTCGTGCTATTGCAAATATCACGGCACAACTGAATTTCTAAATGCTGATTTACAAAATTGTTATTAGTATCCTTTGACAAAGATGCATCATTCAAAAGCCAGTCTTTCAGGAAAAAAATATTTTGAAAACATGCAAATAATATGTCATGCTGGTCGTTTATATCAGGACTCTCGAATTCTCCTGGTTTGCATAAATTTATGGTACCATCGTATCATACGCTGATATTGCCCTTATCACCCACCATTTTTATGTATACTCGGTAAAAGAGATCCTATTCCCATGCATTAAAGATACTACTACTATATGCTATTTTGCAGCCAATAAACAAAAGTTACATGATAGACAAGGCGAGCATATCATCGAATCATACGCACACGTTTTGAACGCGGATAGAAGTATATTAAAATTAAACCCGGTGTTAGAACGGATAGGATATCAATTTCGATGGATTGATGCAACTGAATTCGAAACGAATTTTTCCGAAATTGTTAACGTTCCGAAAGATGATAGCCGTCCACATAATAACAGGATTGGACGTGAATATAAAGGTATATCTGAAGATTTGCGCCGCGCCCTGATACATTCTGCTCCTTTCGGACAAATGTTTATGCACATGGAATATCCAGGTTTAATGCTATTGCAGAAAACCGATACCTACAAAATAACGGGGCATTTCAACGACTTTATCGTCGAACAAGCTTCATTTGGGAAATTCTACGCAGAAGTTACTGATCTATTGCTTCAACTAAGGCTGTTTAAGATTGGAGAAATCCGGCTCTCGCAACTTTTTCAAATTACATCAATTTCAAGGCAAATCACTGCCAGGAAACATGAAATTGCAATCGGTTCATTTGGTGATTTTAATTTGACAGACGATGAAGCAGAGGAATTGTCTAATTTGTTAAGTGCTAAATATGAATGCAATGACCTTACAGAATTGGCCATTAAAAACTTTACGGTAACCTATGACATTCCCGATGAACGTATTCGTTTTGTTACGCTGACGACTTGCCTGGAGAGTTTATTTAATTTAGGCAAAGACCAGATTGCTCATACTATTGCAAGGCACTTATCACTTATCCTCTCCACGACTAAAGACCAATTCGTGAGAACTATTCAGATATTAAGAAATTATATAACAAACGTAATGCTATCGTTCATGGCGGCGAATACAAAGGTGATTTGATAACGGACTACCTTGATCTGTCGGATAAAGTGAGAGCTGCTATCAAATTCTGTAATCAATCCGAACTTACCAAAGAAAAAATTTTCGAAGATCTAAACAGCAAAGGCTTTTAATACAGATTCTGAAACAAGTTTGAAAAACATCTACAGTAGATTGAACATGAATCGCAATGCTGTTTTACAGGATTGATATGTCATTATTCTAAGTCCTTCGATGTTCGACACGCTTGCTATTGAAAGCAGGCAGTCCCTTAATTTTATCGGGAATTCAGCCCCTTCAAAATTTGAATAGGTTGCTATTGTATCAGATAATGATTTTACCTTGAGCGTAAAATGTTTTTTATACCAAGTTGGATAAAATTGTGAGAAATAACGCTGATCCCGTTGGGACAAAACTCGAACTCTTTTTTAGCTGATCTGAGGCTTTTGGCGGCTTTATCTACTTAATGCTTCCCTAAGAGGAAAAGCGCAAAAAGTCACCTTGGGTGTATATAAAGGTGAGTGGCCGACTTCAAATGCTCGTGTTCGACAGAATCTTATGCTTAAAATCTAGCTCCTATCGAAAGCATGAAAACTATTTATTCCACCTTTATTAAGTGTGAGATAAATTTAATTTTATATCTTTTGCCAGGCTCGGGGCAAAAAACAGGCTGCCCGACCATGTTAATCGTCATTGTTCATTCGCTTTTCTTTGTTCTTTATCCATTTTCCTTTCATTTCTATGCATTTTTCTATTTTTCTTATGCATCTTTTCTGTTTTTTTATCCATCTTGCTTCGGCTCTGATCTATTTTATCCTGGCTTTGATCCGTTTGCCTGTCTTGCTTTTCTTCCGTTTTGCTTTTTACCTGCTGTGCATAAGAGCTGGTTGTAGCAATACATCCGATTCCTATTCCTAAAAGAATAATAATAATATATTTTTTCATAATTAACTGTATTAAACATGTTATATGCAAGGTAGTCAGACTCTACGTAGTAATCATTACAGCATTATTGAATGTTATTGTATAATTCACACTTTACAACGACTAAACACCTTCAGTTAATCAATGCAATGATTCACATATTTGTGCCTAATAACATTTGATAGTGGCTGATTCAATTAGACAATGTATTTATAGCTTTGTTTATTGTTTTGTCTATGACATTATGATGCTTCAATTTAAACCTTTTAGCAATTATCAGCCGATAGTTCCCTGTGCCAAAATCTTCCCTGGTACCGGTAATAGACGTATAGCTTTTGTTGAGCAAGTGAACATATTGTACTGAAAAAAAGTAATTATCAGAATTATAGCCCGTAGCTATTCGATAGTCAGTATTAAGCAATGGCTCAAAGTTTCCGGTACGGCTTTCTGTTATTGTGTTAGTTAGAGTAATATAGTTCAGCCCTATGCCAAAGTCAAGCGAACCGGTAACAAAGAAATGTTTTTTAAAAACCAGTGTATAGGCATATCCGCCATTTAACACCACGCTATATATATTAGACTTATTAAATTGACTGCCCCCAAAATATTTCTGCTCAACAAAGTTAGCGGGGATAAGTTGTGAGTCAGCTTTTGTAAATTCAGTATATATGCCGGCCCCGAAAAGAAAAGATCCCGCGCTTTTTTTCTGATATTCAGTCTGCGAGAATGCGCCCAAATAAGAAAAGCGTGCTGCATTAAAAATATACTGAAAGCTAATACCTATAAAGCCTGTCAGCAGATCCGGCCGAAGGTAATTAGGATTATTAAGGTTGGGTGGACTTACCAGGCCGGCCGCATTATTTAAATAATAACCGTGGTAGCTGTTTCCATATATGTCGATACTGTAGCGCTGAAGGTAAAAATGGGTCGAGACATCAAAAAAATGTGTAGTGCCATACACGTGGTTTTTATTTACAAAGGGCGCTGCAAACCCAATATTAAACGCCGCAAATTTATAGCTGGCGCCTATACCTAATGTAAATGGTATGTTCGGCTTGTAATCTATCTGTTCATTAAAATGATCATCAAATAGCTTATAATCAATATAATCTTTTGAGCCAAATATCCGCAATGTCATCTGCGTTGTCAGATCATCAATAAATGCAGTATCCCTTTTAACTTTAACAAGTTTTCCAACTTTCTTTATTGAGCTTTCAACCTTTGCTTCCTGGCTGTTACATATACTAGCCTGAAAATTGAATATGCTAAGCACTACTAAAAATAATTTTACCATTTACACAATTTTATATCCACCAAACGCCTTCGATAATAAAATCATCCCGTTTTTTGTATAAACGTGCTATGTTAACAGGAGCATCTGATAGGGCACTGTTTACATCTTTCTGTATAATCAGACCGATCATTTGGTTTAATGGATTTATCGTTTTTATTATGAAAGTATCTACGCTTCTTCCTTGTTCCTGGTAAAAATTATCCTTTGTCTCTGCCTGCGATGAATATCTTTTTATTGTATCTCCGATTTTTAAGTTGTCTAGTTGTTCTTTATTTATTGTTTTCATCGTTTGTATGACCTCTGGCTTGGAATAATTTGGTTTAATACTTGTTATTTTCTAATGGAGGGCTGTATTTCTTAACGCATGTATATGATCTTCATAAAGGTACAATGGGGCTCGTTAGCAAGTGTTACACGATTAAATACATAATTTACATTATTCATATAATATAAAAAAAGGGACTATAATATAGCCCCTTTACGTAATACATTGTGATGGAGTGTTTATAATGAGGTATGTTTGGTTAATTTTTGGGTTAAGAGGAACGAATCACCTACTTAGCATTTAAAGCATGATGTTTTGCGTCTTCTCTTTGATAATCAGATGCAATAACAGAATGTCCATTTGCCAATGTAGTGCTTTCATATGCTTTTTCATCGTTCCCAGCTTCATGATGCTTAGCGGCGTCGAGGTGGTGCTTTGCAGCTTCCTGGTGATGTGTTGCTGCTTGCCTATGATTCTCAATTCCTTTTTTGCTATCATTAACGATAGAAATTGGTTGCTTTACTTCATCTTTGGTTTCTGCGGAATTGCTTAATGTTGTAACAGTCATTTTTGGTGTTTAAAACGTGATAGAATAATCACTGTGCAAAGGTGGTTCTTTTCGCACACCAAGTATTATACAATTGTAGAAATAAGTTACATCATTCACACATTGGCCAATATTAAAGGCCCTGAAAAGGGCCTTTGTCTTAATACAGGATCGTTATAGTTATTAATGTTTGTCATTATTTTCGTTATTATTTAAATCCTGTTGATTTTGTTGGTTTTGCAGGCTGTGCTGATTTTCTTTGTTTTGCAAGTCCATCTTGTTTTGCTGATACTCTTTATTATGTTGGTCTTCCTTGCTTTGCAGATCGTTCCGGCTTTGCTGATCCTGCTGAGATTGTTTGTTTACTCTATCTTGTTCCATTAGTCTGTTTAGCTGATCCTGACGGTTTTGAGAAGATATCCACCTGTCATGTTCAGGATGATCTTTATTTTCAAGATATTTTTGTTCATGGTTGTCGCGAATAGCCAATTGGTCATGTTGGGCTTTGAATTGCGCGTACTTAGTTCTGTTAGAATTATTGAGGTAAGGTTTGTCTTCATTGATAACTACCTTATGCGCTGTATAGAAATCGAAATCGTGATAACGTGAAGGCAGTACAGATGTTGTAACCCAGTGTTTCTTAGTTTTATAGATGTACTCACGCTGTGGCACATAATAGTAAATATCAATGTCTGGCAGATAATAGTAATCAACGTGATCATAGCCTACCGGTCCCCAAATGGGTTGCATGCCGATATTGGCAACAGCGGTTATCGACTGTGCACTGGTTTTAGCAAGGATGCACCCTGCGAGAAACACGGTAAGCAGAATAAGTTTTTTCATAGTCTTTGTTTTATGCAATAAAAATTTGCAGTACAAAGTTGGGACTATTACAGACTATTAGTGTTACACAATTGTATGGATATATTGTATCATTCACATGTTTGCTGAATTTAGAAATAAAAAAGCCGCCAAGTGGCGGCAATGATAGTAAGTATAATAAGTCGTCTTATTATTTAGAAGAATTATTCTCTGAATGCTTTTTTGCTGCTTCGTCAGCATGATAATCGGCATTTACACTATGTTCCTTTGAAGCATGAGCATGAGTTGCAGCCTTTTTATCGTTACCTTCCTGATTAGCTTTATGAGCTTCAGTGTGATGCTTAGCTGCTTCCTGGTGATGTTTTGCTGCTTCTTCGTGATGATTGTGTTTCATGATTTTTTTAAGTCAGTGAGATAATCTTAATTGGTAACTAAAGGTGTTAAAGTGGAGTATTTCTTTTTTACGAAATTAAATAGTGCCTCTTACGCAATCGCATGAATATTATTATAAGGATTACAGAAGTGTTACATACCCCAAATGATTATTTTTTAATTTTTTGGGCTGAATTTCTTTGCTGTCTATTTTTATAACACCTTTTTGTTCTAACTCCTTCAATAGCAACATTGCTTGGAGACTATTAATTCTTAGATCTAATACTATAGTGTCTATTCCGATTGCCGGATTACAATTGTTGGGTTTGTTTTTTTTATATAATGCTGTATATGCCTGTAGCTTTTTCAGAACTTCACTATTGGTTATATTATTTCTCTGCAAGTTGTTATACCAGTAAATCATACAATTAATTGCTTGAATAAAAGATGCAGTGCAAAGATGAACGTATTAATAGTATCAGTCGTTATATAATTCCTGAAATAAGTTATATCATTCACATGTTATCCGATCAAATGATCATCGCTAACAAGTTAGA
>DATNFP010000062.1:0-8506 GCA_035606335.1 Flavipsychrobacter sp.
TTGTCTTCTGTAATCCTCTATTTGGTCAATAATATTTCTCTTCCAGAACGATACATACATGTTTGTATCATTTTTAGCAGCATTGCTATCCATTACATTTAATATCTGGTAAAAGGTATGGCTTAAAACTAAGGTATCTTTCGTGGGCAACTTTGCAAAAGTGTTGGAATATCTCATTTCTTTTTTGAGAGAGACAAGGAAAGGTGTATCAATTTTTATTTGAGAGTTACATAGATTGTTTAAATAGTTAACGAATTTCTGTAGATCGCTTTTGAAATATTTTTCTGAATAGTCCAAAGATTGAATATCCATACCTTCGAATATGATTGGATGATCGGACTTTTGAGTTTGCTGTATATGGGAAAATAGTCCCTTCACTTCTTCAGACCACCAGATAGAGAATATGCTATTAAAAAGAACAACATTTTGAGTATCTCCTGATTTCATTAATTGATTTGCTTTATCACAATCAAACAAGCCGGATTCAAAGACGATTAGATCATAACCTAAATTTTCATGCAAATATTTGATTAACTTAGTCTTTGCTTCAAATGTCGTACCTACATTATGCATATTCTCTCCTAATCCCACAATTTCCACTGAGTCAAAATCGCTTTTTATAGGATTAAAATCTATGTTTTTGTAAGAATAAAAGTCCTGGTTGCTGATACCTAAAATTTTTTGGGCTTCCATAATGTGGAGCGATGATAGGAAAATGAGTATAGTTAAGGTAAAGGTTCTCAATTCAATTGCGGTTATAAGATCAATTTTAATAACAAAAAAGTTAACGCTTTATTAATCTTAGTTATGTTTTATACTATTGCATTCAATAAGCGGCCTCTTACAACATAATATTTCACATAAGATATACGTTTTCTAAACGGTATCAACATCGTTTTATCAACAAACTATTATACACTATCTTTAATTAACAATTTCGAATGATGAAGAAATACGTCCTTTTTACCCTTTTATTATTAAGCATAGGCCTTACCTTTTGTAAGAAAAAGAGTAATAAAGCTCAGGGCGGTTCCAATGGTCCCACACTGGATTCCACATTTATGCATGCAACTGTAAACGGAACTCCATGGCGTGCAGATACTGTTGTGGGTTATTCTGTTACCGGTTCTGCAAATAATTATGAAACGGGTATTTCAATTACTGCCACACAAAAAAGTACGATCTCACAGGTTGTTTTATATATCACAAATTATGGTGGAGTTGGTACTTATAATATTGATCCTCCATCTGTAACAGCTACCTACTATGTGGGTAACAAGCGATACTATGCCTCAACTGGTCAGATAATAATTACAAACACACCACAATATTTTGTACAGGGCACCTACAATTTTGTTGCGGATAGTATAAATATCACCAATGGTAATTTTACTGTTATTGAGCATTGATAGTTACAATAATTGTCTATAGCCATTTTTTCCAAAATTCAGTTTCCAATATTCTTAATTTTGCCCAATGCGAATAAAAATTAAAGACTTAGAGCCGGAAGCTTACAGAACCATGTCGGGTTTTGAGCATTATATGAGATCTTCAACACTCGATAAGAAATTATTAGAGCTTGTAAAGATCAGAGCCTCTCAGATAAATGGATGTGGCTATTGTCTGGATTTACATACAAAAGACTCTTTAAGCCTGGGAGAAGACCAGCGCAGGATCTTTACACTCAGTGCATGGAGAGAAACCGAGCTTTTTACAGAAGCAGAACAAGCAGCATTAGCATTAGTAGAAGAAATAACGCTTATTGCTAACGAAGGCGTTTCCGATACGGTTTACAATCAGGCGGCTCAGTATTATGATGAACACCAGATGGCACAGCTTATTATGGCTACTATAGCAATTAATGCTTGGAATAGGTTTGCCATAACTTCAAAAACTATTGCTTTAAAACAACCTAAATAATTTACTATGGCCTGGGAAGAAAAAGATAATACGCTTTATGCCAGCTTCACCTTCAAAAATTTTTCTGAAGCTTTTGCATTCATGACTCGTGTAGCCTTATTAGCCGAAAAACATGACCATCATCCCACATGGAAAAACACATGGAACAAAGTAGAGATCTGGCTACAAACACACGACAAAGGAAACATAGTAACCGACAAAGACAAAAAGCTCGCCGAAGCAATTGATAAAATTGTTAATGCCTAGCTCTGCTCATCAGTTCTCTCTGAACGGAGCGACGAACCCAGTGTGTAGTTGTGCACTCCCTATTTGTCATTCAGAACGAAGCCAAGAGCCCTGTGCATAGCCGCGCAGTGAAGAATCTCACCAATTGAGAATTGTCCACCACATGGGTCATTACGAGGAACGAAGCAATCTTTGACTACACGGTAAAACGCATGCTGTTCCGAAAAAGACAATGACCCATACAGCGAAAGCCCCAATCAAAATATCCTTATTCCTCCATCTGCTGATAAATCCCACGGTCCATCTTTATCCCCACCTTCTGATAAAAATCCGCAGGATTAAACCCAATACGTTTGTACTCAGCCTGTACGGCCTCTTTGGCTTTGTTTATCACATCTTCATTCTGCCATACAGCGATAGTAACGCAATTAAGGTTTCCATTTTCATCCACCTGTTCATAAATTTCATCTCTCACAAAGCCTGGGAGCTTCTTAATGAAATTGCGGTTGTAATCCATTCTTTCCATAACCTCTTTTATAGAGCCGGCTGGAACAAAAAATCGATCGATCAATACTTGTTGTGATGTTGTAGTTGACATATACTTGCTTTTTAAGTTGTTACTTGTTTGTCCGGGAGCTTTCATTGTAGCTCCGGCTAATATTATTGCTGTTGAAATTGTATAGATAAGTAGCTTCTTCATGAAGCAAAGTAACAACGGCAGGAAAACGTAGGATTGTAAAAAATCATTGATTTTTACCAGTACATACCCTCACTAAAGAATTGCTGAGGATTTTGGCCGGTAAACGTTTTAAAGTCCTTTATAAAATGCGCCTGATCATAATAACCTGCATCAAGCGCAGTATCTGTAAGTGCCTTCTCAGATGAATGCTTATTGATAGCATTCCGTAATCTTACAATGCGGGAAAATTGTTTGGGAGATGAGCCTGTCAGTCTTCTGAATTTTTTTTCAAAAGCATCCTGGCTTATATATAACTCTTTGGCAAGTTGACTAATTGCGATGTTGCCATCAGCAGATTTTATTTTTTCTATCGCTGATAATGTTTGAAGGTCTGGTTTCTGCAGTATCAGTTTTGATAGTAAGAATTGCTCTATGATGCGTATTCTTTCTACATTGCATTTAGCCAATGCAAGCTTCTCCTTTAGTTCCTCTGCATGGCGATAGTTCTTAAAGCAATCAAGAGGTACACTCTGCCCGAACAATTCATTCATCGGTTCGTAAAAAAATGCCGCCGCTCCCATCGGCTCAAAAATAATAAGCAGGTTAGCAGCTTGTTCCGAATAGTGTACAATTCTTGATGATTTTCTAATACCTGAAAGTGCAACCGTTGGTATATCTCCATCCCTATCATTCTCTTTCAGAGATACCATGCCTCCATACCGTATAGCCATAACAATAGAAGTATCCGGAAGTATCGCATTTTCTACTTCATGCTCACATTCTATAAACATATACGCCTTAACAAAAGGCTTTAATAAAATGCTCGGTATATGTTGCTCTATTTTTATCATTCCTTTTACAGCAAGAACGAATCAAAAATAGAAACTTAAAAGATACTAAAACAGCTATAAATCCCAGAATTACATTGGTTCTATTTATTTGGATATTTCGTTCGTAAATAATTGAGAATTACGTTGCTTGCTTCTTCAGATAAGTTTTTTCTGTTTGAGAAGGATAGAATAAGACCTAAGATAATCCCGCTTATTAAGCCCCCTAAGTGAGCTGCATTGTCAGTATTATTTAAAAAACCAAATATTATAGCACTGCCACAATAGATAGCCATAAAATACCAGAATACTTTTTTTATACCTTTAGGATAGATATTGGTAGCTAAGAATGAAATAATTATTCCATAAAGACCAAGGATAGCTCCTGAAGCTCCGACGCTTATTCCAGTATACCAATAAATACTTGCAAGGCTTGAAATTATTCCCGTTATCACAAAGCTTGCTAAAAATAAATAGCGTTTTATAATTGGCTCCAATAAAAAACCTGCTATCGCCAGTCCAAACATATTTGCCACTAAATGCATTAGTCCACCGTGGATAAATATCGATGTAAGCAATCTCCAGTATTCACCATTCATTACTTCTGCTCTTCTATTGGCGCCAAAGTGTAACAGATCACCAGGTTGAACTGATGCTATATTTGCTCCTGAAACCACCATTATTATAAATAATAGAATGTTTAGGTCAATTAATAAGGCTGTTGAAAATAGACTGCCTTTAGGAATCAATAATTTTATCCATTGTTTACTATCACTATCAGCGATGTCATTCTTGTTAAATTTATCAAGAGCCTCTTTGTTTGTGCGTGGGATAATTACCATCAAAAAGAAAACAAGATTTCCTATTCCTAATGTTAACCAGGTCCATGAAAATGATTTTTTTGACCTTTCATTAAATGCTTGTTTTTTAGGCTCCAGGATAACTAAGTCTTTCTCTTTTATGTCATAATCTTTTCTTATTGCCTTAAAATATCCATCCTTTTTATCAGAATACGAAATGTTCTCAAAGTAATTAGCCGAATAAAAATTATAATTTTTAAAATTATTGAGTGAAGACTCTGTGAAATTCTGGTATGACGAATCTTTTTCATGATCGCCTACTCTATTGCTGATTTTTTCAGAATAACTTATGCCATACCACGCTATTGGTATCATTATTGGCAATGTTGAGTCTTTTACTATTGGACTAGCTATATATATACTAAAGACTAAATCTTCGCCATATTTTCCTGAAGGAGTGGCAGTAATAAAAGATAAAGATTTACTTTTTAGAACTTGGTAATTATCTACACGATAATACTTTGAGTGAGCGTTTTTGTTAAGCTCTTCTATGTTTTGAATATTTATAAGTTGATAGGAAGCTGTTTCGAGATAAAATTGAAATATTAAAACTGGTCCCGCAATTAACATTGCCGCTATAAATTGATAAAAGAAATATCCGTTATCTTTTTTCCCATTTAGGTTTAAAATTTTTATTCTTTTTCGTAAGATTACTAATGCACTTAACGCTGCTATACCAAACGGTATCCAGAAATCATATATGTCACTTTTTATTTCAAATAGCTGCCATTTAATATCGACTAACCATCTTAAAAGAGAATATCCAAATAGAATAATAACAGATATTGCGAGAAAGGGAAGATAAACAAGCTTTATTCGTTGAACAATGGGTTTCATTAGAGTAATTATGCTACTACAATATTATTAAAATTGATTTCTTATCCAATAAATCCACCTTTTTTATTTGTGAATATCTTTATTTGGATTCCCCCACTACCGAAGATTATCTTTATCACAACCCTAATGGGATGGTACATTTAATTTCAGTTAATCCCAAACCCCAATATTCTTGCTGAACGAAATAGTATTGCCTTGTGCGTAGGATGGAGTGAAGTATCTCACTATTAAGAGGTAAACTCCAAAGCATGAGAAAACAGTGGGAAATAAATGGGGCATAATTGGGGAATAAAAGCGGGCAATTTTCATTGTAAAGAATTGATTTTCAATAACCAAATGAGGAAATATAGTTTTTTACTATAAACGGGAAATTAGTTATCAGATATGCTAATCCTCCTATTTAATTCCACAGCAATTAATGGCGTAATTTTGCCATCTATATTTTATGGCTGAAAAGAAAGAGGTTGGTACAAAAAGTGCAAAGAGAAAAAAAATTGTTGAAGATGTACCCATACCGGAAGTAGAACAAAAAAATGGTAAGGAGGTTGGAGAAAAAACCAATCATACAGAAGATGTCATTTTCATAAAAGGTGCAAGAATGCACAATTTGAAAAACGTAGATGTCGCCATTCCAAGAAATAAGTTAGTGGTTGTTACAGGTGTCAGCGGTTCAGGAAAATCATCTCTGACAATGGACACCTTATTCGCAGAAGGGCAGCGCCGTTATGCTGAGAGCCTTAGCGCTTATGCCCGCCAGTTTTTGATGCGCATGGATAAGCCCGATGTAGATTATATCAGGGGCATTTGTCCTGCTATTGCCATTGAGCAAAAAGTTACTACCCGCACACCACGTAGCACTGTCGGTTCTATGACCGAGATATACGATTATCTGCGATTGCTGTATGCTCGTATAGGTCATACATATTCTCCGGTAACTGGTAAGGAAGTAAAAAAAGACACTGTAAGCGATGTAGTTGACTTTGTAAGATCTTTACCTAAAGGCGCGCGGGTGCAGTTCATTGTGCCATTTGTTACTCACTATCAGCGTAGCGTTATAGAGGAGTTGAATATCTTGATGCAAAAAGGTTTTTCCAGGGTATATATAAAAAATGGAGATGGCAAACCTGTCCGCATAGAAGATGTGATTAGCGGAGAACAAAAGTTACCTAAACAGAATGTTTATCTTTTAATAGACAGGATTGTTGTAAAAGAATTCGATGAAGACGATTTGCATCGTCTGGCAGATAGTATTCAAACTGCGTTTTATGAAAGTGAAGGCGATTGCCTGGTAGAGATAGACGGCAAAGAGATGCACAATTTCAACAGTCGTTTCGAGGCCGATGGAATAAAGTTCGAAGAACCGACACCTAATTTATTTTCATTCAATAATCCTTATGGTGCTTGTCCTCAATGCGAAGGTTTTGGGCAGGTATTAGGTATAGACGAGGATCTCGTTATCCCTGATAAAAGATTAAGCGTTTATGAAGGTGCAGTAGCATGCTGGAGAGGTGAAAAAATGGGGCAGTGGCAAAGTGATTTTATACGCACCGCATCCAAATTCGATTTCCCCGTACATAAGCCTGTTATCGACCTTACAGAAAGCGAATATGATTTGCTTTGGAACGGAAACGGTAAAGTGAGTGGCATCAATGATTTCTTTGCGATGGTGGAGCAAAACCTGTACAAGATACAATATCGTGTCATGCAGGCACGTTATCGTGGCCGCACTATTTGTCCTACTTGTAAAGGTGCTCGTCTTCGTCCAGAGGCTTTATATGTCAAGGTTAGTGGCGCTACCATAGCCGACCTGATGTTTATGCCTGCTTCCGATTTGTATCAGTGGTTTCAACATATAAAATTGAGTGAGCATGATAGGTCTGTAGCAAAAAGGATTTTGATAGAGATAGACCAGCGAATGAAAACTTTGCTAGATGTAGGGTTGAGTTACCTTACATTAAACAGGTTGGCTAATACATTGAGTGGGGGAGAAAGCCAACGTATTCAGTTGACAAAGTTTTTAGGCAGCAACCTCACCGATTCACTTTATATATTAGACGAGCCAAGTATCGGTTTGCATAGCCGTGATACAGAACGGTTGATAAGTGTATTAAAATCGCTTCGTGATTTAGGCAACACAGTTGTAGTAGTAGAGCACGATGAAATGATGATGCACAAGGCTGATTATATTATAGATATGGGGCCATTGGCAAGCCATCTTGGAGGTGAAGTAGTAGCTGCAGGCACATACAATCAGATCGTAAAAAATAAGGAAAGCCTCACAGGCCAATATCTTTCAGGCGCTTTAAAAATAATTCCTCCATCGATCAAGCGAAAGTCACATGGTAAAATACGCCTTGAAGGTTGTCGCCAGAATAATCTGAAAAATATTGATGTTGATTTTCCATTAAATGTCTTATGTGTTATAACCGGTGTGAGTGGTTCAGGTAAAACTACTTTGGTAAAACAGACATTATACCCTGCTTTGCAAAAGCAATATGGAGAAAGTGCTGAAAGACCAGGGCTGCATAGATTTTTAGGTGGCGATTTAGATAGAATTACGCATGTAGAAATGGTTGACCAGAATCCGATAGGTAAATCATCGCGCAGTAATCCTGTCACATACATCAAAGCATACGACGAAATAAGAAAGCTATATGCCAAACAGCCGCTTTCTAAAATGCGTGGCTTCCAGGAAAAGCATTTTTCGTTCAATACAGATGGAGGCCGTTGTGATACTTGTAAGGGCGAGGGCGAAGTGATTGTGGAAATGCAGTTTCTGGCCGATGTGCATCTTTTATGCGAGGTATGTAAAGGCAGGCGCTTTAAGGAAGAAGTTTTAGAAGTGACATATCGTGGCAAAAGCATTTATGATATATTAGAGTTGAGTGTTGACGATGCTATAGAGTTCTTTAAGGACGAAAAGAAACTTGCTGCTGCGTTACAACCATTAAGCGATGTAGGTTTGGGATATGTAAAACTGGGGCAGAGTAGTAATACATTAAGTGGTGGCGAAGCACAAAGAGTTAAGCTGGCCTCTTTTCTTGGCAAAGGCAAAATAAAAGAAAAGGTATTATTCATTTTCGATGAGCCTACCACAGGGCTGCACATGCATGATATTAAAAAGCTGCTAGCCTCATTCGATGCTCTGATAGAGCAGG
>DATNFP010000063.1:0-19645 GCA_035606335.1 Flavipsychrobacter sp.
CTTTTTATTGTCCACTGGGTAAATACCTCGCGGCTTGCCGCGTACGAAAAAAAGTAGAATATTTGGGCGATGAGCCCAAGTAAGTTATTGTCCACTGGGTAAATACCTCGCGGCTTGCCGCGTACGAAAAAAAGTAGAATATTTGGGCGATGAGCCCAAGTAAGTTATTACACAAACGGCACAATGTATCTGTATTGCTGTATCATATAGTATACTCAACAAAGTATAGACGCTCTGTACTTAGTCCTAAAGTAGTCCGTATATTGGTTAGGACATGTAAAAAAATAGAAGAGCGTTATGAGATAGAGTTTATAGAGATAGGAACAGATAAGGATCACGTTCATTTTTTAATACAGTCAGTACCGATGTACAGTCCGACCAAGATTGTAAGGATGATAAAGAGTATAACTGCACGTGAAATATTTAGAGAAGCACCTGGAGTTAAGCGAGCTTTATGGGGCGGAGAATTTTGGTCAGATGGGTATTATATAAGTACGGTTGGTCAATATAGTACAGAAAAGGTAATAGGAGATTATGTGAGGAAACAAGGTAGTAATGAATACAGTAGAGAATATATATCAGAACAATTGAAACTCTTCAAAGAATAAAAATGCCCCGTCGGCTTGCCGCGGGGCTTTTTTACTTTTATAAAAATTATTGTAAGCCAGTACCTTATTTTCACTTTCAATTTGAAGTTTTTAAAGCTAAATATTGTCTTTCTTCTTATAAGCCATTTCTTACAGGCACAAACATCAGATTTTTATCATATAGATATATTTAATGGTTTGCCATCGAATCATGTTTATCAGGCAATCTCCGATAGATACGGGTATTTATGGTTTGCTACTTCTAAAGGAGTTGTAAGATATAATGGGTATGACTTTAAAACTTTTGATCTTTCTAATGGAATGTCTAATGATGATGTATGGCATTTATTTGAGGACAAGAGTGGGAAAATATGGTTATCAACAATTTCAGAAAATGTTGGATACATCTATAAAGGAAAGTATATAAAATGTGTTTCAAACTCTTCACAAACTATCAGGCCTAAAGATGTCCAACAGATTAACAATACAATCATATTTTCTGATTATCAGCTGAATATGTATATAGTTAACAATGATACAGAGTCTTCTTATCTTCTTACATCAATTAATCAAGACTCTCCCTTTATAATTGATAATAAAGGGGAGATAGTGATGATATATTATAATACCATTTGTAAAATATATTTAAATAAACTAAATATAATTAGAAAAACATTATTTAGATATGGAACCCTGGACTTTTTTAAAAAAATCGCCTATCAGCGACTTTTATATTTCGGACACTATATTGCATTGAACTATACTTTTATATCTGAAAAAAATAAGGAAAATAATGTTGGAATTCTGGATTTAGAAAAGCACATCTTTTATTATTTAGATTCCAATATTTTTAAAAAGAACGATAATATCCATTATACGTATGTTTATAAAGACCACTTATACATAATAGGGAAAAATACATTTTACAAAGTAGATACTAATTTGAATTTAGTTCAAGCTTTTAATATAAGTTCAATTTCAAATGATTCTTCGCTAAATAGTTCAAATGTTTCTTATTTATTTGATAACAAATTCTGGGGAAACTGTTTGACAACTTTTGAAAAAGGAGTATATATTAATTATTTAAAGAAGAATTTTTTTCTCAAAAACAAATTTGACCTAGCTGGTTACAAGTGCGTAGGTGAAGCTTCTGATAGTATTACATATTGGTGGAATGATAAGAATGAGAATCTGATAAAAATTACTAACTGTAACATTAGCTCTGAAAAAAGAATTCCATTTTTATCGAAAATAAAAAGAGTTGTGCCTTATAATAAGGAACGCTCATTATTAATAGCTGATGAAAATCTGTTTTATTTTAATAATAATAGTAACGAGATAACAAGTTTTTTTAGGGATATAAATTTATATATTGATTCAAATTTTGACTATCCGAATCCAAGTGAAAAATTTTATAAAACTAACTATATAAGTGGCACAGATGCCATTGTAAAAACCCCAAACGATATATACATATTATTTACCGGGCAGGGGATATGTGATTTTATATTAAATGGCTCTCGCTTATTTGTTAATCATCTTGATAGGGAACGATATAAAGAATTAATCTATGATTCCATTAATCATTTAATCTGGCTTTATGATAATGAAAAAATTTTACTGGTAACTGAAGATCATCGTAAGATTGCTATCCCTAAAGACGTAATTGATAATTACGGCATCAGGAAAATTGAATCAATATTTTTAGATAAAAATGGAAATGTTTTTATTAAAGACTATGACAAATTATTGATGTTTAATTACTTTAAATTTTCCGTTCAAAGGATATTCGGCAATTATAATTTAAAAAATGCTTCAATAGAATTATATAAGAATAAGGTAATTGTGGTTGGGAAGTTTGGTATCTTATTTAGCAAGATTGAAGGACCGGCTAAAGTATCGTACCCTATAGTATACCCAAACATTAAAAATGCCAATTATAATTTTAGCTATGATTTTCAATGCACGGCGAACAAAATTTTATTGGTTACAGATTTAGGGACGTACAAAGTTAATATTCCCTCAGATAATGATTTTAATAACCATCAAATCGGGCTCAAAGATTATAAGCTCGTAATCTATTATAACGATACGTTGCGCAATGTCAAGTCCGGTGACTCTATTTCTATCTCGCAACAAAATGCAAAAATTCAGTTTGACGTTATTAATCCCACTGGAAATGGTAAGGTGAAATATATCTATAGCTTAAACCTTGATGATCTTAGCTGGCATGATTTAAATTCTAATGAAATTGATTTATCAGCATTCTCACCGGGAAAATCTTATACATTGTATGTTAAAGCCAGTGATGACACCTGGGAAAGTGATAAAATAAAAATTCATCTATTGATTATTCCTTACTGGTGGCAAACTAATTTCGGCAAAAGGCTTATTCTTATAACTGGCATTATCGTTATTATTATTTTAATTATAATAGTTTCTCTCATTACAAGAAATATAATAACAAAAAATAACGCTAAAAGAAATTCACGTCGTGAGATTGAGTTAAAATCAATATACTCACAAATAAACCCTCATTTTGTTTTTAATTCACTTAATACCACGCTATTTTTTATCAAAAAGAAAAAAATGGATGAGGCATACATACATATTTCTAAATTTTCACGTTTATTAAGAGCGTATATAAAGTCTTCCAGGAATAAATATGTAGCAATAGCAGAAGAAATAACAAATCTTAGAAATTATATAGAATTACAACAGGCCAGATTTGAAAATAAATTTAACTTTGAAATTGTAGCTGATGAGAATGTAGCGTGGGATAGGATAGAGATTCCCGCTCTTTTATTGCAACCAATAGTTGAAAATGCCATTAACCATGGTTTATTTCATAAAGAAGATAAAGGGTATTTAAAAATTGAATTCAGGGTTGATTTTTCTAAAAATGAAGTGACGTGCATAGTAGATGATAATGGTATAGGTAGAAAGAAGTCAAAAATGATTACTTCGACTGATCTGGTAAAGGCTGAATCGTATGGAGACCATTTAATTAAAGACCTGGTAGATATTTTTAATAAATACGAAAAGATAAATATTGATATTGAATACATAGATAAAAGAGAACCAATGACAGGAACGACTGTGATTGTAAAAATTAAAAATCCTCTTTATGACAAATAAATTTACTTGTATAATAGTGGATGATGAATATAAAGCGATAGAGTTATTAAAAGATAGCCTTAAATATTTATATCCAAACATAGAGATAACCGGAACGTATACAAACTGGGTTGCTGCATTAGAGGCTTTACGCAGTAACCATTGCGATATTTTTTTCACAGACATATCGATGCCGGGGAAAAATGGTATGGAGTTGTTGCGGCTTGTGCCTGAAATAGAAAGCGAAATTATTTTTATTACTGCCCATTCGGATTATGCATTGAATGCTTTTAAGTTTTCAGCAGCCGGATATATTTTAAAGCCAATTGATGATGCTGAATTAAGATTGGCGGTTGATAAAGCTATTGAGCGAATAAGATATAAAAAAATTGCTACAAAGAGCTCTGCTTCGTCTTACCCAGTTAATCCTAAAATAGGCATACCAAATAATAAAGGCATTGATTACATAGACATAAATGAAATTATTTATTTCGAAACTGTAAATAAGTATACTAAAGTAGTAACTAAAAGTTATGAGCTGCTTAGTTCTTATAATCTTGGAAGATTTAAAGAGCTAGTTGAAAGCAAGTTGTTTTACCAGATCCATCGCTCCTACATCGTTAATTTGAATTGTGTGAAGCGATACGAATCTCCAGGTATTGTGGTAATGTCAAATAATAAAGAGATACCTGTTTCAAAAACAATAAAAGAAGATTTTCTTAAAATCTTTACAACTGTTACAAGACCCCTGGAGGAAGAATAGAGTATTGGTTCAATTGATCAAAAATTTCTCGGCTTTTGTTGGTGCCGGTAGCCAGTTTATGTTTTGCAATTGTAGTGTAAAGCTTATACTCCTTCCAAACTGATTGTTTTTAAAATTATTTTTTAGATAATTCTGAAAATCGTTGCTGATAATTACCGGGAGATATACTGAGACTATATCTTTTAGCAGATAGATCTCAACACCAGCATCGTACTGTATTTTTATGTTGCCCATATTCTGAATATCCGGATTAGAATTGGGTAAGGCTGCAACATCGGCAAACAGGCGTATTGGTATATTGCCAAATGGCAGATCGGTTTTAAGATTGAGAGCAACGAGCCAGTCATCACTCCTTCCAATATTATTGTAAGTTGGTATTTTTAAACCACCTTCCTGCATTGATATCTGTTGTGCACCTAAACCATTTTGAGAACTTCTGCCGATGTAAGTGCCGTCGTATAAATAATCATTGAGACCTGTAAAAGTACTGTTGAGATAATATCGTTGAGCAACTGTAGGGTCATTGTTAATTGGAAAAAACTTGCCGATATAACCTCGCATGTATAGTGCCTTATTCTTTTTAAAATAATCAATACGGATATTTGCTTCCAGATTTATTTTAGCAAAATCTGCACCTAATTGTCCTTCCAGGCTATAACTGAAAGGATTGAATGTGCGGTTATTCTGATGCAGATATCTAAGTAAGCCATATACTTCTTGCTGTTGCTTTAATGAAGGTTGGTTGAGACTGTCTACTCCGAAATCAAAATTATCTTCTGTTATAAAGTATCCTTTCAGTGCCAATGTTCTTGTTACAGTGCTTAGTGGATCATGCTCATTAAAGACAAAATTTAGTGATGGAGCTACTTTTGTATATCGTGCGAATAACCAGTTTGGGCTGTTTTGATTTGTTTCATTATAGTGGAATGTTTTGCCATCGGCCTGTAAAAGTATATTCTTAAATAAGCCATGTGGATACCATATATAACCGACAGATCCTGCGCCAACAAATGAATTGTTATTTGTGCTGTATAATGGCGCTAATGCGAAACGAAAACGATTTTCAGGTATTGTAAGATCATGGAATAAAAGACCAACCATAAAGCCGTCGTATTCATTATAACCAACTGATGGGGCAATGAATAATTTTTCTTTATTGCGTCTGTTCCAGCCTAAAAATGGAGCTATTTTTAAGCCAAAAGTGTGGAACAATCCATACCGTTTATATTCATTGTTTGCTGTTTTGCCGTCTGGTATCACACTGTCAATTTTTATCTTAGTCCATGAAGCATATGTTGGGGGTAATGTTATGGTAGTATCGTGTGTGAATGGTAAGGACCATACTTTGCCTAACAAGCTATCATTCTGATAAACATCTATCGCAACGGGAGCGATGATATTATTCTTGCTGCGTATTGTAATTGTTTCTCCATCTTTTGTCGCATGGGAGACACTGTAATCAATTTTTTTATCGGTATTCAGAATACTGATAAAGAACTTGTCTAAAGGTTTGTCTGTATGTTTTTGCAGGATTGCTTCCAAATCTTCCGGGTATGGATGCTTGAATCTCCAGGTTTGAAAATATTCCTGTATGGCTTTTTGAAAATTATCTTCTCCCATGTATTGTTCCAGCCATCGCAGCATCATTGCTGTTTTGTAATACACATCAAGACCATAGTTGGTCTTAGTGAAATTGGAGGACGTTTGGTTTATTGCCTGATCGTTATTAGTAGCTGCCGCTTCATAATAAAATTGTATTGCAATTTTATCTGTAAGCTTGCTCGATTTAGTGTCGTCGCCAAGCGTATCTAAGGTTTTCTCTTCATAAAATGTATTGATGCCTTCGTCCATCCAGGCATAATCACGTTCATCTGTTCCCAATATTCCATAAAACCAATTGTGACCAGCTTCGTGTACAACAACTGACTCAAGATCGGCGTATACAGATTTATCAATTATTGTCACTGTAGGATATTCCATACCGCCGCCCGCGTGCATATTGCCTTCTACGGCTTTAATAGTGGAGTATGGGTAAGACCCAATCCAGGTGCCATAATATTTTACTGTCTTTCTTAAATAGGAAGTACCATATATCCAATTGCTTTTGTGTTCAGGCAGAAATGCAACCCATGCCGTTATAAGTTGATTATTGCCGGAAGTATAAAACGTGTCTTTTCTTACAATCCATCTTTTATCTGCAAACCAAGCAAAGTCATGTACATTATCTTGGTGATAATGAATGGTTTTTAATGTTCCGGAACTGGCAGGCCAGCTATGATTATATAATGTATCACTTGGTAGTTTTTGTTTTGATAAACTATCCAGCCATAGTAGCTCATTTGTGTCTGTACAATCCCCTGTTGCCATTACAATATAGTTTTTCGGTAGGGTTATACTGACGTCATAACTTCCGAAATTGCTGAAAAATTCTCCCTGGTCTTTGTAGGATATTGGATGCCATCCCTTCTTATCATATACTGCTGGTTTAGGAAACCATTGTGAGATATAATATGCTTGGTCGGTATGACCCAACCGTGAAAATACTTTTGGTATTTTAACGCGAAATGGGGTTGCTATCTTTATTTGATGACCGGGTAGTAAGACATTTGGTAAATCAATGCGTGCTATATCGGGAATTTTATCTGTGTTATTATAATCTACGTTTTGGCCATCTATTGTGAATTGCAAGCTATCCATATAGCCCCGGTCTGAAGGCTTGGAATAATAAAATTCAGTTTGCCCATTTATATCCATCTGGGTAGCAAATTCTGTATAGTCATTTTTATAAGCATTTGGCCACAAGTGCATGTATATATACTTGAGGGTATCAGGTGAATTATTAATGTATGTCATCTCTTCATGAGCATAAAGAAAATTGTTTTCATCATCCAGCTTTACATCAATTTTTGTATCAACTTGTTGTTGCCAGTATGCTTGTGCATTGATTGAATAGGTACTTAATAAAGAAATAATAAACACTAATAAATATTTCATGGTGCTAAAATAGGACTTGGTTTTTTAATGAATTCAATGTTTCTAAATTGTTCATTTTTAATTCATTCTGCGTGAATGCATATTGCCTCTTGCAATTCTAAACAGAAAATTAGTATGCCATGTTATTTTTCACGTGGGAACTACGTGAAAAATACCCCTTTTACTTTCACAGTATAATATTATGTTTGCAGCAACCCTCCTTCATCTCTAATTTTTTATACCTATTTAAGTATTTCTTTTTCCTCCTCTAAAATGTTAAGAAGCTACTGCTATCGGCTTGCGTGATAGTACGTTAAGCTCTTTGACGTCACTATAGAGCATACTTAAAAGTTTATTTCCATGAAACAAACAAGACAGGAGGGGAACCTCTCTTTTAAAATTGCATTTGAAGGCAAACTACCGCAGCAACTACCGGTTAAAGCGTATGTTTTTGATTCTACCGGCAAATTAGTGCAATCATCAGATGTAAGTGATGGCGCACTTAAATTGCCATTTGGAGCCTCACAGCTTAAAGGGTATAGAATATTTATTGCCCCTGTATCTCCTAATGCATCAAAGGATACAGTACCTACCATTGAACAGATGGTAAACACGAGAGCTTATGAAGCATCTGTAAAGTCAGGAAGAGCACTTAAAGACGTATTGGCGATCCCGCAAAACAATATCATTTATTGGTGGTGGAGGCAATGCCATGTAACAGGAACGGTATCGAAAGGCATCAACATGCAAGGCATTTGGCAATATTTGCCGGTTTGTAATGCAAGGGTCCATATATGCGAGATAGACTATTGGTTTATCTGGTACCTGGATATATCTGTGATTGAACGTATAAGATGGGAATGGTGGCAATTAGTGAAACCACATATACCTTTCCCATTCAAAGTACCACCGAATGTAAACCCGCCACAACCCGGCCCGGGTCCTGATCCAGGTCCGCTGGCAAAAGTAAACCTCCCGTTAGGAGAATTAGCGAACAAGGCAAATATTTTAGCCCAGAGCCGTGCAGGAATGAAAGCTGCTCCACAACAAATATTTGCAATGAGCAAGAGTTTAGGCACAATAAGCAGGGGGCCTTCAATTGTGAATGATAGCCCGATATCTATATTGCGTACACCACCTGTTATAGTATCTAATCCTCGTATAGAGCAGATGATGTCTTCGGGTAATCTGCATGATGTAAGGCAGGCACTGGTATCTAATATTGAATGGTTCAGGCCCTATTTCTGTTACTGGTGGCCATGGTTCAGACTGTATTTTTATACCAGCGAGGAATTAGCTGTTGTAGAAACAGATGATTTGGGAAACTTTAGCACAGATATCTGGTACCAGGTATTTGGAGATCATCCGGATATATATGTGTGGGTAGAGTACCTGATAGATGGTGTATGGACTGCTGTATATGAGCCACCGATACCATGTAATACTTATTGGAATTACGTTTGCGGGACTCCTATAAATATTAATCTTTATGATCCCCGTGTGCCGGCATGTGATCATCTTGGTCATTTGCAGGGACAATTTGTTGAAGTGGTTAGAGTAGGAAGTGGCGCATTTATGGAACACATCAGCCAGGCAAATAATAATATAATTGTACAGGGGCGCACATTCAATACGATTGGTTGCACTGATTTCAATCTTGCAACGGATGATAACCGCCGGCCCTTTGGCGGGACATTAGGATTGAAGGTTTTGTTCGGTGATGATACTTTATACAATGCAGGAGCCACACACTACAGGTGGTCTTATCATCAAATAGCCAATTCAACAAATGATCATGGACATAGTGCAGTAGCCGACACATCGCTTGTTAATATTCTCTATTCTGATACGAATTGGCAGGTATTGGGAAGTGATGTTAGCATATTATATCGTGAACGGTACACCGATAGTCATGGTGATCTGCAGGAAACTGTTAAGAGTTTTTCATTGCTTGATACAGCTGTAAATGGTGTGGCTATTAAAATACCGCGTGAGAATATTACTGATATGATCACACCGGCACCCGGTACAACTATACAATATGCTGACCAGGATTGGATGAGTGGCTTCTTAAACACTGTTGGCCTTGCAGATGGCTTATATGAACTGAAACTGGAATTGCTATCAATTACAAGTAATAACCCAAATGTGTTTGAACTACCAGCAACTGCA
Organism: Flavipsychrobacter sp.; assembly: GCA_035606335.1. Taxonomy (GTDB): domain Bacteria; phylum Bacteroidota; class Bacteroidia; order Chitinophagales; family Chitinophagaceae; genus DATNFP01. The sequence goes on from DATNFP010000063.1 coordinate 9,613, forward strand.
TGGAAAGTACCTACTCATGATGATTCCAACCAAACCGAAAACGCACCTGCTATTTTCAATTACAGCAGTACTGCCAACCCGCCAACTGCAGGAAAAATAACAGGATTCAAATTTATCGCTAGAGTTGACAACAATGCTGTTGTTGCAGCAATTGATAATATTATTGTAGATGGCACGTCAGCGTCTACAGCCTGCGGCTTTGTTCAATACAATAATATCAATACATCTACCGCATTGATAGGTCTTGTCGCATCTCATCCTAATGATTTTGCAACGTTCAGCTTTAGTATCACCAAGGGCAATGGCAATCCAACGGTTAATACCAGCGCAAGCGGTATGACAATTGGAGATACATCGGGTTATATTGCTGTTGCAGAAAACGTAACGGATGCACATGGCAATCTTTTGCCAGATGTGCAACATTACAGCAAAACTATAACCAATCTTAACGATCTATTGCAGGGGTGTGATAAAGCTGCTTTTGCAGATGTGCTCTACGTAGATTCGTTAGCTACAAATGGTTCTAATTCAGATCCTTTATATGCGGCAAGCGCTGTTGCTGCATTTGCTTTAGAACCAGCTCCTCCTGCACCTCCTATTATATAACAATTGGATTTGTTTTTTTGAAATGATCCCGTGCTTTTTAGCAGGGATCATTTTTTGTCTTAGAATAAAGTTGGCAATAACAGTAGTAGTACTTAATTTGTTCTTATGAAGTGCCTATTGCATTTATTTATTTTTTTTCCGCTCTTTTCATTTGCACAAACCGATAGCTTTGCGGTATATAGCAGGGCATTCAACGTTAATGAAACAGGTGCTAATGAAATAAAAGATGCTGCTACGGATTATGTAAAGCAAAACAGGGACAGGTTTTTCTCTGTGTTTTCTTTTACAAAAGATGAATTAGATAAGAATATAGACACAACAGGATACGGCTATTATAAAACAAATGAAGATACTGTTCTTGCTCATTGTATATGGATATACCTGGGTAGTAAGAGAAGCGATTGCGTGGTGCTGAGAGGAGATGTAATATTTATTGCAAAGAACGGTTGGGCGAAAGTTGTGCTGCGAAACTTAAAGTATTATAAATATGCTTATGAGAAAAACGGTGTGGTGTTTAAAGAAGAAGGCTATTATAAAAACCTGGACATTTGCAAGCATTGTAATGTGCCCGGCATAAAACTTGGGGAAATCGTGGACGATAATTTTGGAAGCATTGCAGCATCGTACCACGAATATTTAAAGAAAATATCTAAATAAATAAGAGGATAAATCAGGATGGGACATAAAAAAATTAAGATAGTAGCTATTTCAGGTAGCCTGAGAGCCAATTCTTCAACAAATGCAGTTGTGAAAGTTATTGCAGGAATGGTACCTGAAAATGTTGATTTTATTATTTACAATGGGTTAGGAGATCTGCCACATTTTAATGATAGTTCGGAAGTGCCCGCACCTGTTGAACAGTTTCGTAAGTTGCTGAGAGACGCAGATGGCATATTGATATGTACGCCTGAATATGCATTTGGTTTGCCGGGTGTATTGAAAAATGCTCTTGACTGGACAGTTTCATCCGGAGAATTTGTATTTAAACCTGTGGCCGTTATTACTGCGGCAACAGGAGGAGAGAATGCCCATAAGTCGCTTCTTTTAACGCTTACCGCACTTACAGCGGATATACCGGAGGGTGGGGCTGTATTAATACCATTTATCCGTTCGAAATTTGATAAAGAAGGAAATCTCTCTGATCCTGCTACAATTCAATTACTTGATTCAGTTTTAAATGTATTGGTCAATAAAATTATTCAGACCAATGCAATATCTTTATCATAATGAAACCCTTAAAATTCTTTATTGATTTTTTAATTAATTGCGCCTGGTGGAGTATATCCTATATTTTTATAACACCACAGCATACGATAAAGGAAACTATATTTAGTATCGTATTTATGGGCGTAGCCTCTACAGTTTTTCCCTTTGGTGTTGCCTCCCCCGTAAGGTCAATTATAAAATATTTCTCTAAAAAATCACAAATCAATAAAGCCAAAATCCTATGAAAATGCGCATAGTAAAGAAATTTATAGTTATGTACTTCTTCTTTCTTGGGCTTGATAGATTGAAAGGTGATATAATGGGTACCCATCCTCATGACTATTCTTTTTACGTAGATATTTTCGTTATGACTGCAATTATTCTTTTCTTTAATATGCGAACGGAAAGAGAGAAGTCTAAAGAAATAAACTAATACTTACTGATTATCCAAGCGGTTGAGTTATTTAGCAGAATTTAATAAAAAGCTGTTCCAGCCTCATTTTTAATTACATTTCACAATTAAATCCTTTCTTGAATATCTTTGCAGCGAAATTTATAATACATGCAACGCGATACTGCCATTTTTGATCTGATCCATGAAGAACTGGAACGCCAGCAACGGGGTTTGGAACTAATAGCTTCTGAAAATTTTACTAGCGTGCAGGTAATGCAGGCTATGGGTAATGTAATGACCAATAAATATGCTGAAGGCTATCCCGGAAAAAGATATTATGGTGGTTGCGAGGTAGTAGATAAAAGTGAACAATTAGGTATAGACAGGGTAAAGCAAGTATTTGATGTAGAATATGCCAATGTGCAGCCACACAGTGGGGCACAGGCTAATGCTTCTGTAATGCTGGCAGTTTTAAAACCCAGTGATACAATATTGGGGCTTGATCTAAGTATGGGTGGACACCTTACACATGGCTCACCAGTGAATTTTTCAGGCAAATTATATAATGCTGTGCACTATGGTGTATCGAAAGATACGGGTATTATAGATTATGACCATATGGAACACCAGGCAGTGGAGCATAAGCCCAAACTGATCATTTGTGGCGCATCTGCCTATAGCCGTGATTGGGATTATGAACGTATCCGTGCAATAGCAGATAAAGTAGGCGCGCTGGTGATGGCAGATATAGCACACCCTGCGGGGCTGATAGCCAAGAAACTTTTGAAAAGCCCTTTCGATCATTGTCATATTGTTACCAGCACCACTCACAAAACATTACGTGGGCCTCGCGGAGGTATCATCCTGATGAAAAAAGATTTTGAAAACCCATGGGGCATTACCGGACCGAAAGGTGAAGTGCGGACGATGAGCCAATTAATAGACCTGGCTGTATTTCCCGGAACACAGGGCGGCCCATTGGAACATGTGATCGCAGCAAAGGCTGTTTCATTCTTTGAAATATTACAGGACGAGTTCACAGTTTATGCAAAACAGATCATCAGCAATGCACAGGCGCTTGCAAACGCATTTTTAGAAAAGGGATATAATATTGTTTCGGGGGGTACTGATAATCACCTGCTTTTGATTGACCTGAGAAATAAGAATATAAGTGGTAAAAAAGCGGAAAATACACTTGTAAAAGCAGACATTACCATTAATAAAAATATGGTACCATTTGATGATAAATCACCATTTATCACATCGGGGATTCGTGTTGGCGTGCCTGCAGTAACAACGAGAGGACTAAAAGAAGAGCATATGTCGCAGATAGTGAACTGGCTGGATAGGGTGCTGATGGATGCTGATAATGAACAATTAATTCAAACCGTGCGTGGGGATGTAAATAATTTTATGAAAGAATTCCCTTTGTATCCTGAATACCCATTTCATTCTTAATAAAATACTAAAGTGTTAAATCATTGAAGCCATTATGTTAGAATCATGATGGCTTTTTTATTTTATATCCTAGTATATTGCGTATCGTTACAGCATTTCTTTAACGCTTCACCTAAAAAAACAACCCTATTTTTGTCACACCAGCAAGAAAAGGATCAAAAATGAATAGAAAGATTATCTCAATAATAGGCATTACAGTTTTATTAGCTTTAATTTTCACCGACCAGGCATCTGCACAAAGAAGAAAGAAAAAAAAGAAGGAAGAGCCTAAGGTCGTCAGTATATATGATGTAGATACTTTGGTGCATCCAATACCCCGGAACAGGCAATTATTTCATGATAAAATAGATAAGGAGCAAAGAAGAGCCGATGCATCTGATGGCGAGGTGGATGGCGTTATTTATTACTCCGAAGACACCGTGTATACAGGGGTGTTAACTAAAGCTATTCTGTCCGATATAGATCATATACAGATAATGATCGAAAATCTGCCCCCAGACGGCAGAGATGGACAGACAGATAACCAGAGGAAGATACGCTACTTGAAGGCTGTATGGGAAATGCTGATAAAATACAACCAGGATGTGAAGGTAGACCCATTCTATTATAAAAGGCTTGTGAATAATATGCATGATATGATCATTGCTGATGAGGAAAATAGGTTGACAGGTTTTGTGGACAGCAATATCAATATCTATACACTGAATAACAGTATGGTAATGCTGGAAGATAAACCTGATGACAAAGCTTTTATTTATCAGGGTATGGGCAAGAAAGATCCCCGGCTAATGATAAAGCGACTTACGGAATTTGCGGACCAGCCTTTTGCTTGTGATGTAATTTCCGACGCAGCACGAGTGGTGCCAAGTGCAGTTTTTAACTATGCATCGTCAACCGATTTTAAATTAAGAAATGCAGTGCGCAACTGCAGCGATCCTTTGGTGCAAACTATTGTAAGTATTGCAGACAAGTCGAGGGCGCCATTGAAAGTAATGCCTTTCCTGAGTGACATCTATAATAAAAAGATGACCATTGAAGAGGTGGATAAATTGGCTGAGGATCCGGAGCTGTATTTTAAAGCGCTTGTAAACCTGAAGCTGGAACATGACACTTTAGGCAGCTTTACTTATTCTGATGAGCTCGCGTATCGGGCATTAACGTATGTGCGTGAGATGGATGATCTGCATGAATCACCTGATCCCGTACGTTTTAAATGTCTTGAAAAGCTTTCAGCACCTGATCTGTATTTTATCATGGTAGACGGACAGGATGAAATATATACCAGCAGTTTTTTAGGGACATTTAAGCGTATGCTGGAAAAGATGAAACCTATGACCGGCAAAGAACTGCTGGATACAGTATATTATGATCACTTCAGGACATTCATCCGTATGTGCGCGGGGTTCAATACGCTTAGCGAGTTTTTGGCTACAATGAGCGAAGACAATAAGACCCAATTGATGACTAAGTTTATTGCGGGATTAGAAAAAGGAAAAGAAGACGACCTGGAAGATGCGGTGGATGTGGCTGATGCCTTTGGTAGCATTAAAGATAGTTCACTGGCCAGTTTCCTGGAGTTGCAAGTGAAAAAGAATTATGAGCTTTCATTTAAAGAAAACAGCAGGAAAGGTGTAATTGTGTATGGTCTGCTGGCTACATTATTTCATGGGTCGAAAGGATTAAATAATGATGAAGCTGCCGCTCAACAATCGGCAGTATTGAAATTGCCGCCCATTAACCTTGTACCTTACAAATCCTTACTTGGAGATACTGACGTAGTTTTTGAACAGGTTTTCTTTTTTGGAGACGAGGATGGGAAAAATTCTTTCGCAAGCTTTCTTACCAACTTCAAGGAACCGGGTAAATGGAAAATAACGTATGATAAATATTGGGCTGTAATTGCATCAACCAAAGGGAAACCGATAGTAATATATGCTAACCTACCAATACCAGAACCGGATGATGAGGATGCTCAAAATCGCCTCTGCAAGTACTTAGATGATAATAATATTCATCCAACTATAGTAATACACCGTGGGCACAGCTATCATCTACCGTTGACACTAGATAAGCTCGCCAAGCAGGATAAAATAGTAATATTAGGCTCTTGCGGTGGTTATCATAACCTGTCAATTGTATTAGATCATTCGCCTGATGCACATATTATATCGTCCAAACAAACGGGCACCATGAGTGTAAACGAGCCAATAATAAAAGCCATAGAAGATCAGTTATTAGAAGGTCATGATATAAACTGGATATCAATATGGAAAGGTCTTGATGAATATTTTGCAAAAAAGCCTGATCTGGAAGATAAATTCTCTGATTATGTTCCTCCTTATCGTAACCTTGGTGCAATCTTTATAAAAGCATATCGTCGTATATTAAATAACGAAGATCAAATGTAATTTAATGGTTTAATGCTGCTATATGGATAAAATAAAGCTGAAGGATATTTCGACAGACGCCCCAAAAGATGCCGATAAAGAGAAAACGAAAGAGAAATTAGAAAAAATACTTAAAGAGCTTGATGATCTGCAGAACCTACTATATGCGGAAAACAAACATTCTATTCTACTGGTTGTCCAAGGTATGGATGCCAGCGGTAAAGATGGACTGACGCGTGACGTATTTACCAGCATGAACCCGCAGGGCGTAAATGTGATACCGTTTAAAGAGCCTACAGCAGAAGAATTATCTCACGATTTTTTATGGCGCATACATATGCACGCTCCACCAAGGAGAATGATACATATATTTAATCGCTCACATTATGAAGATGTACTTATTACCCGTGTGCATGGATTAGTGGACGATAAGACAGCTAAAAAAAGGATGAAGGCAATCAATGATTTTGAGCAACTATTGGTAGAGCATAACAATACAACTATCCTGAAATTTTACCTGCACATATCGCATAAAGAGCAGCTAAAAAGACTGGATGAAAGACTGGACAAACCACACAAGATGTGGAAGTATAATGCGGACGACTTTAAAGAATCGAAGAACTGGGATAAATATATGGAGTGTTATGAAGGGGTGTTTGAGCATTGTAATGAAATACCATGGCATATAGTACCATCCGACCAAAACTGGTATAAGTCATATACTGTAGCCAGGATCTTAAGGGATACAATGGAGGGTTTTAAAATGAAATTTCCAGGTGTTAAGAAATAATAGATCTCAATCTTGTAGAAATTCTATTATCAGATCATTTACCTCGCCTGCTTTTTCCCATTGCAGAAAATGACCGCACTTAGATATCATTTTAAGAGTAGCATTTGGCATTTTCCCGGCACCTTCTGTTGCTATATATTTTGTGGTTGTAGGATGAATAATGCGATTAGGTATCAGGGCGTCTCTTTCACCAAACATGACAAGTGTTGGCTGTGTTATAAGATGTAAACCATTGAATACAGGCTCATTGAGCATGCCTGCAATAGATTTGTCTATCATGTCGCGATAAGCACGGGTGGGATAGGTTTTTAATATTGCTACAAGCTCATCTGCCATTTCATCAGCTTGCTGGGGATAATGGTAAAAACTACTTTGTATGGTTTTTCGCAGGCTATTTTCTTCAGAAGAAAAGAAATCGAATAACTGGATGGATGAATGATAGAAGCTTTTTTCCATTGGTGTAAATACTTCGAAGCCTGCTGGTGCGCATAAAATCAGTTGATTAGCGCAATGTGGTGCGTTTAGCAGCATCGTGATCGCAATCTGACCGCCCATAGAGTGACCAACAAGGCAAAGGTTTTTTAAGCCTAACTTCTGTATAAAATCATATACTGCTCCCGCAAAAAAGTTGATGCCGTAAGGGAAATCACCACGATCTGACATGCCGTTTCCGGGAAGATCGATCGCTATGCAACGGAAGTGATTTTTTAATTGTTCGATATTCTTTTTCCAGGAAAGTGAATAGGAAGCCAGCCCATGTATGAAAAGCAATGTCTTATCTCCTTCACCTTCATCTATATATGCGATATTGTTGCCGTTTGATAGCTTTAAATAATTATTAGTATACGGTGTATACTGCATGTTAATCATAGGCTATAAAGATAGCTCATCTCCCATTTTTTGTGGACTGAATGTTCATAATATTCCTCATTTGCTTTTGATACTGATGTGTAGAATTTTCCACAAGTCAATGATTTTAAGTAATAAAGGTCAATTATTCAAAGTGATCCTGATAAAATGATAGTAATATTTTTTGATGATAAAAATATTATATACAAATAAATTAAAGTATAAATAATGGAATACTATGATGAATGACATTATAAAGTAACTAAATATAGATTTACAGAGAAGCTGGGAATGTTGTTGGGTCAAGGATATTGCCTAAAAACACCGATCATGTTGGCACATTCTTTTCATCTATAGAGTAGAAGTTAATAAATTTTTACAGTAAGCCTACATCACCCAAAACAAAAGACCTAATCACCAAATAGAAGCTCTATCACTATGAAAAACATTTTTATGACCCGATCACAGAAAACAATTTTTTAAAAATTTTATCCTATGGCAGAAAACAAAAATCTTGGAAATAAAAACCAAGACCAAAACCAAAACAAAAGCGGTAACAATCCCAACAAAAATCAGAGTGGCTCTTCAGCTAATCGTGGCTTAGGCCAGAAAGACGAAGATTTAAAACGCCAGGTATCTGGTAAGGGAGCGCAATCTTCTCGTCCGGAAGATGAAGAAGATGAAACAAGTCCTAACCGCTCAAAGAACCAGGGTAATTCCGGTTCGAACAAAAGTGGCAGTAATCGTTAATGCTACTTTTGCAAACTACTAATCTCATTTACGCTGGTAAATGAGCCCTTTTAAAGGATAAAAGAATGGCAAAAGGCTTAAAGACTGGATTGAACTAAATAAGTATAAATGAGATTAGTTATTTTCTTTTAAAAAAACCTTGATAGGTAAATATGATATTACCTGTCACTATGAAAAAGATAGTTTTCAGTTGTGTGTGATTAATGAAAAGGTGCACTGTTCGCAGCGCACCTTATTTATTTTTATTAGATCACGTTATTTATTCAGCATCTTTCTATCACCCATTTAGCAACTGCAGGCGCTAACTCTTTCTGGGATTTGCCACCAACAAACACTCCGATGTGACCACCGGGGAAAGGATATTCCTTTTTGTCCTTTGAGCTAATGACACTCATTACAGCCTTAGTGCTTTCGTTCGGAATTATATTATCTTCAGTAGCATAAATATTAAGGAAAGGCATTGTTACATTTTTCAGGTCTATCTTACGGTCGCCCAGTTCCATTTCGCCTTTTATAAGCTTATTGTCGCGAAAAAGATCTTTAATATATTTACGGTACATCTCACCCGGCATTGCAGGCAGATCGCTTTTCCAATGCTCCATACGGAGAAAGTTCATCATTTTATCCTTGTCTTCAAGCGAATCTACGATCCCCATGTATTTACTGATATTCATACTTGGCTTAAGCATTCCAAATGCGCTATCTATTAATTCACCAGGTATAGTGCCAATGCTATCGACCATGGTGTCTATATCTATGTACTTTGTCCATTTGAAAAGCATACAGCCATTTGTCGAGAAATCGAATGGAGCTACATAGGTAGTTAGTGTTTTAAGCTTATGAGGATATAGAGATGCATATATCATAGAGTAAGTGCCTGCCTGGCAAATACCCATCATATGTATCTTATCTACTTTGTTCGTTTTACGGATAAAGTCAACTGCATCATTCAGATAACCATCTATATAATCTTCCATAGTAAGGTATCTGTCAGCTTGTGTAGGATAGCCCCAGTCCATGATATAAATGTCCAGACCCTCATCCAGTAGTTTTTTCATAAGGCTGCGATCCTGCTGCAGATCAAGCACATCCTGGCGATTGAGCATTGCAAATGAAACAATAACCGGCGTAGCACATTTTGCAGGTGTAGTGCGATTGTAGTGATACAACTTTACTTTATCGCTATGCCATACTAATTCTTTAGGAGTTATGGCAACATCTACATTGTCTATTTCCTTTAATGTTTCGTAGCCTTTTGCCAATTTTTGTGTTGTGGAAATAAACTCTTCCATCATGCCAGTCGGATTCAAACTCATGCTTATAAAATTTTTGCAAAGGTACTGTAATATGAATATATATTGTGTTAAACCAATATGACTAATTGAATGTCATACGTTTGTTAATTTGCTTTTTGCTTTTTTGCAGGTTTTTTTCTGTTCTCCATGTTATGGCGCATTGGCAGGTTTTTAATATAAACCAATTTGATATTGCCTTTATCCGTTTGCCTTTCATCTATTTCAAAGCCGTCAGTACTTTTAATAAGTTGTGCCAGTTTTTTAAAGCCATAGTTACGAGGATCAAAATCAGGTTCTT
>DATNFP010000064.1:0-18642 GCA_035606335.1 Flavipsychrobacter sp.
CACTGTATCAGGATAAGCATGAGTACTTATCCAATATTCATCACGCCATGCATTCAGGTTTTGTTGCATGGTAAAAGTGGCCCCTATCCGTAGACCAATCTTGTTACTTAGTTTGCCCTCATACATTGCACCAAGTTTATAATAAATACCTCCTATTTTGGTATTCTGGATAAACTCAGAATTGTATGCATTGGTTGTATCTGAATTATATATGTTGTTGGATGTATTGATATTTCCGAACATATACCCGAAATTAAATCCGATACTGAAATTTTTATACTTTCCTGCGGCACCGACATAAGCATAGTTAACACCACCTGTACCAATCAGTGAATTGATAGTGTTGTTTCCAAGTGCAGTGTTTGTTGTATCGGCAAAATTGTAATAGATATGCGTATACGGACGCATACCTATGCACATGCCTGCATTTTTACCAATAGGTATACCAATGTTTAGATATGATAATGTGGCAGTACCTGTAGTATAGTTTTGATCAGCTGAAGCTAATGTTCTTATACTTGCTTCTGCGCCTACTTCATAAGTTGTTAATGCCAGAAATGCGTAAGAAGCTGGATTGTCAGAATTTACAGATACCGGGCTTTCATATGCCGATGAAATATGTCCCATCCCCCTCAATAAAGCATTATCGCCATCCCACATTTCACCGATCCCGAACCGTGAATATGGCGCATTTTCACGTGTTGATAGCGGATCGCTTACTGTACTTGTTTGTCCAAAAGCCTGAATTCCAAAAAAACTAAGAATTAAAATGGGTAAAAAGTACTTAGCGTGGTATCGGTACATTATGTTTTAATATTAGATTTAACCCCTTCAATAGTAGTTCGGGGTCTGCAAATATCTTACTTTTAAGTTTGGTTGCAAAGAAGGGTGCATCACCCCCCGTTAATATAGCGTTAAAATCCTGGTATTGTTCGTTGTATTCTCCTACTATCCCGTCTATCTCGCAAGCCATTCCAAGCACTGCTCCGCTGCGCATGCAGGTTGCTGTATCATATCCTAATAATAATAATTCACCATCCACATCTACTTCCGGAAGCTTATCGGTAAACTCGTGCATGGCCCTTAGTCGCATATGCAGACCTGGAGATATAGCACCCCCACGAAACGTTTTATTTTTTTGAATAAAATTATATGTAATGCAAGAACCCAGACTTATTACAAGATTATTTTTATTTGGATAGAGCAGGTGCGCACCTGTAGCAAGTGCTATGCGGTCTGGTCCTAAACTTTCCTGTGAAAGGTAGGCATTCATGACAGGCAAAGGGGTCCGGCCGTCAAGTTTTACATATCCTGATGTTCTTGATTGCAACATTTTTTCAAGGCCATCCGGATGATTGGCAACTGAACAGAGTATGCTTTTTACAGGTTTATGATCGTCTACATAAAACGAAAGCGAGGATATTGCCTCATTATGAGAAAAGGTTTGAGTATCAACGAGCGTTTCATCGTTGAATAAGGCAGTTTTCACACTGCTATTTCCCCAATCAACACACAGATTTAGAGACATAATACGTGCTTTTAGGTTGCGAACTGCCAAAATAAGAAAAAATACCAATCATTGTGATAGTAAAAAAATTATTCTTGAAAAAGGGCAACAGTTATAGATCTAAATCTCCAAGGGAAAGGTTCCTGAAGTGCCCGTTCATTTGTATTCGTGCTTTTACCTCCTCCAGTTCTTTCAGCATAGGTGTTATATTATTCAGATGCCTGCGCAGGTATTCAAGGCGCTGCAGCTCTGTAAATATGCAAAGCAATTCATATTCCTGTTCCTTCGCCAGGCCTGTAAAATGAGCAATTTTATAAGATATGGCGCCTGTTTGTTGTTCAGGGAATTTGCTTTCAACATTTAATAAAGAGTACAATCTTTTCACTTCAGATATCACACGGGTAGCAAGCGTAGTATCTCCATGTTCCATCACATTTTCAGGGTATTTCACTATCGCTCCGTGATATAGCTTGTCTGGGATTTGCTTTATTATTTCAAGTACACGGAATATTTCTGTACCCTTTGTGCGTACATCCATCTCTCCATTATCATATTCCTTTACCAGTTCTGTGATTTCCATCAGGGTCCCGTATTCCTCAAGCTTTTTATTCAATACGGCCGGGATTCCAAATGGTTTCTTTTCTTCGATACATTCCGTTATCAGTTGCTTATATCGTGGTTCAAAAACATGCAGATTGAGTGATTCTCCGGGGTATACAATAATATCTAATGGGAAAATGGGAATAAAATTGATCATAACACTATTACGCCTTTAAATTTTTCTCCTGGTTTATATCGGCAGTCAATTCTAATTTCAGCCACAGGATGAAAAACAAATATACAAAGACACCGTATTGTATTTCTAACACCGGGTCTATCATTAACTCAAATAATAATAATGATAGCCATGTAATGAAAAAGAAAAAGCTCACCCTGTTTTTTCTTAGCCAGCTCAAGGGCATGAAAACCCAAATGCAAAAAATAATACCTGCCGGTATGCCGCAGGCCAATGTAACAGTGAGAAATTGGTTGTGGGGCAATAGTTTATTTTCATCGGTTATTTCCGGGTACCAGCGTTCGTATCCCTTTTTCATCTCATCAAAAACATCGCCGGCGCTTACACCTGTCACAGGGTGCTTTTTTATGAGTTTTAAAGCTATGTCATACGATATCAGCCGGCCTATGTCACCATAATTTCCTGAGCTGTCGTTTTGTTCATACATGCTATATGCATAATGTATATAATTGAGGCGTCCCTGGAAGGTGGGGATATATTTGAATGAAATTATCAGAAACGATAATAGGGATACGATGATTAAAAAGCCTGTTATTATTTTTCGGATAGCCAGCAGGTATATACTGTAGCAGGTCGCAAACAAATAAAAAGCCATTAACCCGCTTTTGGCGGCGAGTATGTGCAGGTAAATACCCAGTAATACTATAGTGCATCCCACAAACCATTTTAGAAATTTGCTATTAAGTCGTGGCCAGAAATATACACACCATACGATGAATAGGGTGGTAGACATGCTAAACACTATATGGTCATCTTCACATGGAGCAGGTAATACATGCGATTGACCATATTGATGGATATAGTACGCAGGGTTGCTGATAAGAAATGATACGCTATAACAAGCACCCGCAAGAAAAAGTATAGCTACCGATACTGTAAATATTGTTAGCTGTTTTACCGAAAACTTTGGTAAGAAGGCGAATGAGAGCGGCAATAATAATATTGGGAGCTTTACCTGGAATCGCTCGCTCCAGTAGGGTATATCATGGCTCCAGAAATAAGATATCGCATAGAGGCCTACCCAACAGCAGCCCACCAGCCACCATTTGTTTCGCAACCAGCGGCGGGGATGCACATCTCTGAGTGCATTAACGCCAAATAATATCATAGCCATGGAATTTACAGGTCTGGATACTAAAAAGCCCACCATCATAGCCACAATGCAAAACAGCGCAATATTCGATTTTGCTAAAACTTTATAATTAAGAAAATTACTTTTGCTCACAACCTGGATATTATTCTAAAACGAACTTAAACGGAATTTAGTGCAGGACAAGATAAAACAACTTCTTTTACAGATACAAAATGGCAATTTTCGTGCCTTGGCGAGAGGCATTACTTTGGTAGAAAATGATCTGCCCGGCTATTACGATCTTTTGCAATCATTGTACGACACTCAAAAAAGTAAAGTATTAGGTATTACTGGCCCCCCTGGTGCAGGTAAAAGTACACTGGTTAATGCCTTATTGCATCATTGGATAAAAGAGGGGAAAAAGATTGCCGTTATCGCTGTCGATCCATCATCTCCTTTTAATTATGGTGCACTGCTTGGCGATAGGATCAGGATGAGTGATTTCTATAATAATGATAATGTATTCATACGCTCACTTGCGACAAGAGGGGCATTGGGAGGCTTGCATCCTAAAATCATAGAGATTTCCGACCTCATAAAAAATGCGCCATTCGATATCATACTGGTCGAGACGGTAGGAGTAGGGCAGAGCGAGGTGGAAATAGCAGGTTTGGCAGACTGCACTATTGTAACTCTTGTTCCCGAAGCCGGCGATACTGTACAGACCATGAAGGCAGGAATTATGGAGATAGCCGACATTTTTGTTGTTAACAAGGCCGACCGTGATATGTCAGAAGCCCTGTATAGAAACCTCAGGATATTGGTGCACGAAAAGGCCGGCAAAAGCGATGAAATTCCTGTCATTAAAACTATTGCAACAGAACAAAAAGGGGTTGAGGAATTGGCAAAAAGTATAGAACAGTTTTTAGAAAAACAAAATGCTATTCCCGATAAACGCCTTCATTTGCTTACTGAAAAAGGTTGGCATTTGATACAGGAACAAAAAATGAAAAATATGGATAGGAAGAAAATAAGAGGTGAATTACAAATGGCCATGAAGCAACCTGATTTTAATTTGTATGTGTTTATAAAAAATTATTTAATAAACCACATATAAGTGAAGCTAACTAAAAAATAATAATCCAGGCTTAGACAAAATATGAACGGCACTCAAAATGCTTGTTATATTTACTGTCTGAAAGCCTCATTGTAATAACTAAAATATACGGGGGATATAGATTCATTGAATTGTAATTATGCTGGTTGATATTATTGCGGCTGCAAAACCTAATTTTTTAAGGATAGCTCCTGTTATAGACGCTATTCATAAAAATCAAAAAATAGGGAAAGACATAAAGTACCGCTTAATATACATTGGGCCTCATTATGATAAAAATGCAACAGCAGTTTTTTTTAGTCAGCTCTCTATCTCTCGTCCTAATATCAATATAGAAATCCCTTCAATAACGCAAGCTGAAGAAACAGCATTTATAATGCTGCAGTATGAGAAAATCGTCAAGTCAGATAAGCCCGATCTGTTACTCGTAACAGGTAGTAGCACATCTGCAATGGCCTGTACGATAGCTGCAAAGAAGATCGGGAAAATACACGTTTGTCATTTAGATGCTGGTGTCCGCAACTATGATACACGCTCGCAACAAGAGGTCAATCGTGTGCTCATTGATTCAGTATCAGATTATTATTTTACATCATCGCATGCAGCAAATGAAAATCTTCGCCAGGTAGGCATTTCTGAAGAGAAAATTTTTATTGTCGGTAATACTCTCATAGATACTCTATCCAGGCTGGCTCCTCATTTTAATAAACCTTCTATATGGCAAAAGCTGGAATTGCAGTTGCAAAATTATTTTGTTATTACTCTGCAACAACACAATAATATAGAGGATATATCACGTTTAAAAGATTTGCTGGTCATAATAGCCCAGGCTACTTATAACCTCCCTGTTATTTTATTTACCAATCCTCGTATAGCAGAATCAATACAAGGTATAGGACTTAAAATGCCAAATCTGTATATCATGGATATTCCTGATTATTTGCAGTTCAACTATTTGGTAGAGAATGCAATGGCTGTCATTACAGATTCTACCATGTTGCAGGAAGAGACAACCGTAATGGGCGTACCATGTATCAGTCTGCAGGATACTACTGAAAAACCGGAAACGTACACTATAGGTACTAATGAATTGATCGGTACCAATCCTGAAGCTATTCCTGGCGCACTTTCGTTAGTATTTTCAGGTAAATGGAAAAGAGGAAATATCCCTTACTTGTGGGACGGAAGATCTGCCGGCAGGATATTAGAGGTACTTAATAATCTGACGTAACATCAAAATGTTAATCGGGCATCATAGGCGTAAAATAAATACTATTTCATTGGATGTTATTGCAAATGCTGGATAAAAACTATCTTGTAGTTTCATAAAATATTTGTTGGATAGCCGTGAATATTGGTTAATTGGATAAAAAGAAAAATTTAATATTATAACTTTATAGTAGGATAATATTTTCAGCCTGCACCTCATGATTGTTTTGCCACCGTATATCGTTTATTTGCTTGCATTTATCTGTTCATTGACGGTGAGTCTTATTTCAATCCCCAAGATCATATATATCTCAAAAAGAAAGAGACTTTTTGATATTCCGGACAATAATCGAAAGGTACACCTCAATATTATTCCTAACCTTGGTGGGGTAGGGATTTTTTTCGCTTATATTATTGTTACCTGTCTTTTTATAACTCCGCTCATATTCGATAAATGGAATTATATAATAGCCTCTACTATACTGTTATTTCTAACGGGTATAAACGACGACCTTATTACTTTAAGCCCGTCCAAAAAGTTTCTTGCTCAATTTGTAGCTGCTATTATCACAGTTTGCTTCGCTGATATTCGTGTCAATTCATTACATGGTTTTTTAGGTATTGAGCAATTGCCATATTGGTATAGCGTCTCTTTTTCGGTTATAGGGTGTATGTTCATTACAAATGCATTCAATCTTATCGATGGCATTGATGGTCTCGCAGGTTCTATAGGGGTGTTATGTACTTTTTCGTTGGGTGTATGCCTTGCGTTTGTAAATAATATCGGTGCTGCATGTATTTCGTTTGCCCTGATGGGTGCTATCGTAGGTTTTTTACGATACAATATAGCACCTGCTAAAATATTTATGGGGGATACCGGTTCTCTGTTGATAGGCTTTACCATCTCTATACTAAGTATATTGTTTGTTCATGCTTACAATGTAGATACGCCATTGGCATCTGTAGTGCATAGCCATAAAGGATCACTGATTGTAACGTTAGCGATATTATCTATTCCTGTTTTCGACTCTTTTCGTGTCTTTAGCACACGCATTGCCAGGGGAGGATCTCCTTTTAAGGCCGATCGCACCCATTTACATCACTACCTGCTTGATCTCGGTTATACGCACTCTGGGTCTGTGAGCATATTGATCACTTCAAATATTCTCGTAATAACTGTTGCATTATTAGTTCAGGATTGCGATCCTAACATTGCTCTTGCCAGTATCGTAGCGCTTGCGTTGGGGCTTTTTACAATACTGTACTCTATGCGCAAAAAGAAGCTGGAGAAAAACCGTGCTATATTGGCCGCGCGTAGTAAGCAGATCACAGTAGCAGGCACCACGCTAAATACCAACGCTGCAGGTGCTGCTATTATAGGCAACGACAAGAAGTAAACAATATATTATCTTTTATCTTCAGGATGTAATTATAGGCTATTGTTCTACCATATAGGAGCTGCTCTGGTATTTAAAAAGGCATATATGCCTGTTCTCATTGTATAGCAGATTGTCTTCTTTATCCCGCTTTGGTTTTATTTCAAACTTTGTAAAAGGCGCCTCCTTGTTATCATTAAACTTATTGTCGAAGATCGTCCCGTATCTCCTTAATAAGTAAGAATACCAAACCATTGTTTCATAAGCCCGGTATACAAGCTCACTTGCGTTACCTCCAAATTCTTTTTTATAATTCCTATCCAGTTCCTGGTCTGCTGGCATGGAAAGGTCAAAATAAAAAGGTGCAGTAATATCTATAGCTACATTAGGGTAGGCATCCGGCTTTCTTAGGCTTGGCATTGTCCGCCATGAAGGCATACCATACACTTCAAAATGATAAGCCGGGAACAATTCGTAAAGTTGTTTCAGAAGAGCTTCCGCATAGCCAATGTCCATTATGCTCATAACAATAACATTTGTCCTGGTACTGTCAAACAGCTTCTCCAATTGCTTTTTATCTGGTGCATTGTTACAGAGTATCTTTTTATATTGTACGGAACTATCGTCACTATTTAAGTAGTGATATACAAGGTCATCAAGCGAAGCAGAGGTCCGGTAATAGAGTGTTACATTTTGATTACGGTATTTCTGTGTAATATGTTTTGTTATCCATTCACAATGTGCTTGCAATGTAGGCTGCATAAGGATAAAGTATGGGTTTTCTTTTATACCTCCGTCTGAAGGAGATAATGCTGAAACGAAATTTATCTCATGCTTTTTTGCAAATGCTGCTACCGAAGGTATTTCGTGCGATTGTAATGCCCCAATGATAAGGTCGCTTGAATCAAGTGTTTTATTTTTTATTAATGCCTCAGGTGTTTGCGATGGGTCTGTTATGTCATGAACATAAACATCTATATCATATCCTTTCTCATTTAGTGTATCTGCAGCCAGTTGTATCCCCTGGTAAAAATCCATTCCTTGCAGTGCCTTCTCCGGGATTTTATCTTTATAAACAGGCTTATCGTTTTTTACAAGATCGTCAAGGTATAAGGCGGCTAATACATCTACCCTGTAACGCGATTTCAGCCTGCTTGCAGGATATTCTATTTCCCGCCTTTTTTTTTCGGGAGGTTTTGTCTTTGTTACGGGTTCTACTTTTTTATGTTGTACTGGTTTACGCTTATGCTGTTGCTCTTTTTTCCCAAACCATTTTTTCCAGAACTGTGCTTCTGCATGCTCATAAGTGCCGGACAATAGTATTGTCAGTAAAAAAAAGATACAAGCTTTCCGATTCATAACTTCTTTAAAATGATTATTCCCACTCAATAGTTGCCGGGGGTTTAGAGCTTATGTCGTATACTACCCGGTTGATGCCCTTTACGTGGTTTATAATGTCGTTAGATATTTTTGCCAGCACATTATATGGCAAATGAGCCCAATCAGCCGTCATACCATCTACTGATGTAACAGCTCTTAAGGCAACAGTATATTCATAAGTCCTTTCATCGCCCATCACGCCAACGCTTTGCACCGGCAATAATATCGTGCCTGCCTGCCATACCTGGTTGTATAATTCGCTGTCGCGGAGGTGTTGTATGTAAATGGCGTCTGCTTCCTGCAGCATTTTCACTTTTTCTTCAGTAATAGCACCCAATATGCGAATGCCCAATCCCGGTCCGGGAAATGGATGCCTGCCGAGGAATAAATTATCTATTCCCAATTCACGGCCAATTTTGCGCACTTCATCTTTAAACAAAAAGCGCAATGGCTCTACCAGCGACATATGCATTATTTCCGGCAAGCCACCTACATTATGATGTGATTTTATAGTAACAGATGGCCCGTTTACAGATACCGATTCTATTACATCGGGGTAAATTGTTCCCTGGCCTAAGAAATGAACGTCTTTTATTTTTATTGCTTCATCATGAAATACATCAATGAAGGAGCCACCTATTATTTTGCGCTTCTGTTCAGGATCAGAAACATCTTTTAATGCTTTGTAAAATCTTTGGCTTGCATCTACACCTTTGGTGTTTAATCCCAGGTGGCTATAGCCTTCCATTACCTGTTGAAACTCATTTTTACGTAGTAATCCATTATCTACAAATATGCAATACAGGTTATCTCCTATTGCACGGTGTATCAGTGTTGCTGCTACAGTGGAATCTACACCACCGCTCAATGCCATTACTACTTTGCCATTGCCAACTTGTGTCTTGATTTTTTCTACAGTTTCTTGTACGAAAGATGCAGGCGTCCAGTCTTGCTTGCATCCACACACATCCACTACAAAGTTTTTTAGCAATTGCCTGCCATCTGTTGTATGCGTTACTTCCGGATGAAACTGGATGCCATAGGTAGTATGTTTGCCAAAAGAACCATTTGCTTTAAATGCTGCTACGGGTATTTTTTCACTTTGCGCAATGATGGAAAACCCCTCAGGCAAATGCTTTATGGTATCGCTATGGCTCATCCACACTTGCGAATTGTTACTTATTGTTGCCAATAGCGGATCTTGTACTATGTTTTGCAAATGGGTACGCCCATATTCTCTGTGTGTTGATTTCCCGACCTCGCCGCCCGATTGTTTTGCCAGTAGCTGTGCGCCATAGCAGATACCAAGCACAGGCACATGGTTGGCCATTTCTTTTATATCCGGTTGGGGTGCATTTGCTTCGTTTACAGAAAATGGGCTCCCGGAAAGAATGATACCTTTCAGATGTTCATCATATTGCACAGGCTTTGTACAAGGCTGTATCTCACAGTATATATTCAGTTCACGGATGCTGCGTGCTATAAGTTGGGTATATTGCCCGCCGAAATCGAGTATTAGAATTTTGTCGTTCATGTAGTATTATAAAAATGCTTGATCTATGCCTGGGCTGCAGGTCCGCCAAAATTAAAAGGCAGATTTATAGATTCCTGGTCCTTAATAGCTCCGTATTGTGCTTCAAAACGTTTCACATTATCTACCATCGCGCGCATAAGGCGTTTGGCGTGCTGCGGGGTCATTACAATTCTTGATTTTACTTTGGCTTTAGGCACATTAGGCATTACATTCACAAAATCTATCACAAATTCGGCAAAAGAATGAGTGATTACAGCCAGGTTGGCATATTCACCATCGGCCATTTCTTCTGAAAGTTCTATGTTAAGCTGTTGTTCAGGCGTTTGTTGCTGATCCATTTGCAATGATTTTAGAATAGGCTGCAAAATTAGCAAAAACCGCCTGCATAATAATAATTGGTTTTGAGGATGGGGGCGTTTTATTATTTTAATTGGATGATCGGTTTCAATCCCTTATTAATCAGTCAAATATTTATAGTTTTGGGGCCATGCGATATTTTGCTTTCATATTTATTTTCATCTTTATTGTTTCGTGCCGTCCGCAAACATATACCCCCAAACCGGCAGGATATTTTCGTATAGACACGTTTCAACATGCTTACCAGCTATTTAACGATCCTCAGTTCCCATATAGTTTTGAATATCCGGTTTACGCAAAGATCACCCGTGATACCTCATTTTTTGGGGAAAAACCCGAAAATCCATATTGGATAAATATCAATATACCCTCTATGAATGGCACTATATATATCAGCTACAAGGTTATTTCAGCCAAACAGCCCTTTGCAAAGTTGCTGGAGGATGCCCACAAAATGACCTGGTTCCATGATACCAGGGCCGATTATATAGAAACGAGTCCGTTTGTTAACAGAGCCGGAGTGACCAGCTTATTATTTGATGTTGGAGGTAATGCGGCATCTGCCTATCAATTCATTGCTACCGATTCAGTAAAAAATTTTATAAGAGGTGCATTATATTTTGATGTACCACCCAATGTGGATTCCCTTCGCCCGGCAAATAATTTTATGAAAACAGACATCTTGCATCTGCTTGCAACGTTGAAATTTAAATAAAACTTGTTGTTGTCCGCAACCTAATTATTTTTGCAGCAATTTTTGGCCTCGTAGTTCAATGGATAGAATAGAAGTTTCCTAAACTTTAGATCCAAGTTCGATTCTTGGCGGGGCTACAAGAGTATACGAATGTATTATGCTTATGTTTTAAAGAGTGTTGAGCACGATTATTTTTATAAAGGACATTGTAAAAATCTTGAGACTCGTTTAGAACAGCATAATTCTGGTATAACAGAGTCTATACGGCCATATACCCCTTTTCAACTTGTTTATTTTGAAGAATTTGGCACAGAAGAGGAAGCAATAAGACGAGAAAAATACTTTAAAACATCCGCTGGTAGGCGATATCTCAAAACAAAATTGGCCTCGTAGTTGCAATGCCTGCCCGGCTGAACAAAGTCAGACGGGGATAGAATAGAAGTTTCCTAAACTTTAGATCCAAGTCCGATTCTTGGCAGGGCTACAAAAGCCACTCTACGAAAGTAGGGCGGCTTTTTTGTTTGTAGTCGCAGACTTCAGGCATAGGCAGTCCGAAGTCATAAACAGCGGACTGCGGGTAACTTTAAAGTTGATCCCTGCTATCAGATCAAGTCTTGACATTTCGGCATCTCTCACTGGTAAAAATCCGGTGAGGCCACCTGCACGATTAGCGAGTCATTGTTATTGTTCTTCAACTGTGTAATTCAGTTCGGTTACGCCGGAAGTAAATTGTCGGGTAGTCAATAGCTTTAGTTTTATTTTGTTTTTGATGTCTGCAAACAATGGAATGCCTCGTCCAAGGATAATTGGATTAACAAATAGCCAGTAGCCGTCAATTAAGTTCAATTGAATAAGTGAATGTGTTGCTGTCGGGCTACCAAAAAGCAGGATTTCTTTACCTGTCTGTTGTTTTATTTCATTTATTCTGTCCGTAAGGTTGTCGCTAATAATTGTTGTATTAGTCAAACCTTCGTCTTTCATTGTTTTTGATAAAACAACTTTGTGAACTTTGTTATACCACCTTGAATGTTCAATGTCGTGCTTGCTCGCATCGGGCTCGTCTCCTGCGGTAGGCCAGTAATTTTCCATCATCTCATAAGTTACTCGCCCATATAATGCCGTATCGCCTTCGCTTATCCGCTTACCGACATGATCAAAAATTTCTTCATCAACTTTGATCCAGTCCATTTCTCCGTTTGGTCCTGCTACATAACCGTCGAGCGATATGTGCATAAAGGAAATTATTTTTCTCATATTGTTTTATATTTAATTTTTGTCTTTGGTTTGATATTGTTGTCTGTTCTCCCCGTGTTTTTGCTGTTAATCTAATAATTCACACTTAAAACCATGATCCTTTACAAGTACTATTATCTTCGATACCTCTATATTGTCTCCTTCAATCCTAAGCACCTTATCACAATCTGAAAGGTCAAAATTAATTTTAAACGGCGGGAATGCTTCAGACAAAGCACAAAGCAGCATTTTGCTTTGTGCTTTTTTCTGAACATTTGTTTTAAAAACTTCAACCATTTATTTTTTTCCGCTATACTTACTTACTTCAATGTTGATAATAGTTCGCCTAACTGCTCTAAGCACATAGTAAATCCTTCCCGGAAGCCCATTTCAAGCATCTTTTCCATGCGGGCAAGTGACTCATTTTTAATAATGATATTAACTATCGTCGTGCCATTTTGTTCGCTGAAATTCAAATCCCAATCAGAACCTGGTAATTGAGGGTTTTCATCTTTGTCTGCAAAAGCATTCAACATTTTGAAATTGGTTTTTGGACTAATGGAAGTATATTTCTGAATTGACCAACCTTCTTGTCCTTCCGGGCTTACCATTGCATAAAACCTTCGTCCGCCAACTTCAAAATTCATAACTTTTGTTTTTGAGGCGTAGGGCTTAGGTGCCCACCATTGGTCAAGTAATTCAGCTGTTGTCCATGCCTTCCAAACGAGTTCAAGATTGGCATTAAATTCACGTGAAATGTGAACGGTTTTGTTTTCCTTGTTTACGGAAAAATCAGATAAGAGACTACTGTTCATTTTTTTTTGTTTTTTAATTTTAATAATAAATCGTCCAGTTGGTTGAAACGGGTTTCCCAGATTTTGCGGTACTGCTCAAGCCACTTGTCAATTTCTTTCATTTTGTTTATTTCGAGTTGGTAATAAATTTCCCTGCCTCGATGATCCGACTTGACCAACTCACATTCAGTTAAAATTTTCATGTGTTTTGAAATGGCTTGTCGGCTCATGTTAAAATGATCTGCAATTGCGCTTGGAGACATTCCCTGTAGCGCGATCAAGGCTATGATGCCTCGGCGCGTTGGATCGGCTATGGCCTGAAAAACATCTCTTCTCATAACTATGGTTTTGAAAAATAATAAACCAATCAGTTGCAAATATACACGCAACCATTCGGTTTATCATAATTTTTTTTTAGAAATTTTTAAAATTTGATCGTTAAATGCTAATGGAGTTATTGCAGATAAGACATTGTAAAAATCTTAAGACTCGTTTAGAGCACATAGTTCTAGTATGACAGAGTCTATTCGGCTGTACCCCTTTTAAGCCTGTTTTTTTTAAGATTTCAGTATAAAAGAGGAAACAATAAAAAGAGAAAATATTTTAAAACATCCGCGGATAGATGATTTCTAAAAACGAAATTGGCTTCGTAGTTACAATACCTGCCCGTCTGAACACAGTCCAGACGGGCAGGAAATAGAAGTTCCTAAACTTTAAATATAGATTCGATTCCTTAAGGTTGCCGCACTGGAAAGGCAATAACATCATAGTCTTTCAAGTTGTTTTCAGCATATTTCTTTGTTTATCTAAAAGAAAAGCCGGCTGCTTTGTTAATTTAAGTGTTTCGATATTGCAGCAACCAAATCAGGTGTTGAATCATTTTGTCGAATGAAGTGCAATTTTATTTCCCTCGCTATCGATAAAATGTGCCATGAAGCCATTAGACCCGATAGAAGTTTTAGGTAGCACTACTTTTCCCCCGGCTTCCTCTACTCTTGAAAGAGGACCGCTCAAATCCTCACCGCCATTTAGGTAAATCAATGGACCTTTATCAGATGGTTCGAAACCAGGTCCTTCTACGATACCTCCGGTGACACCATTTTCCATATCACCTGGAAGAATACCGTATTTCATTTCAGGATGCGGCATTATCTCTATTTCAGTGTCGAATAGCTTTCCATAAAATTTCTTTGCTCGTTCAAAGTCTGTTGCTGGTATTTCAAACCAGTTAATTGAATTTTTCATTGTTATTATTTTATTTGTTAAGAGATTTTTTTCTTTTTTGCTGCCTTTGATTTCCCATTGAATTCAACACACAAATTGATCCAATAGTCAAAATCTTTTTTTGTCTTTAATCCTTCGGCATTTACATAAACATAGCCTTTCATTGGCTTGCCTGAAAAGTCCATCTCCCGGCAACCCTTTCTTTTAAGGGCTTCTTCATATACATCCGGACCAATACGGCACATCATTTCATCTTTCACTACGCCGACACACATCTTGCCATTAAGCATGAAGCAGGTACCGCCAAACATATACTTCTCTTCTGTGTTTGGATATATAGCCATTGCTTCTCTTATCCTATCATTTAGTTTTTCATCAAACGCCATATTAATTATTGTTTTTCTCAACGATTTTCTTCAGGCCATCCATAAAAAGCTTGACCCCTCTATCCGACTGTTTTTTAATCATCATCCAGTTCATTAGTTTTCCAAGTAAGCCAAACTTAACCTCATATTCCATTACCTGCTTTACTATAGTATTATCACCGCTTGATGAAAAACTGTAGCTATGCCTGAGCCCTTTTATGGGAAATGTACAATTTGTAAGCTGTATTGTCAACGTTTGATTTGGTTGCCATATTGTTATCTTTTCCTCAAACCAGTTTTTGCCATCCTTCATATACACCTTTCGTTTAGCGCCTATCCCCGATTTTTCAACAGAGATAAGCTCAGATTTGAGTACAGTGGGATCGTACTTTTCCAATAATGCCAGATCCGATAACACAGCCCATATTTTATCCACTGGCGCATTTATTGCAATTTCATTCTTCAATGTCGTCATGTCTTTTAGTTTGATGTTATTGATTTCAGATTAGCTAGGATCTGCCCCTGCGTCTTGTATATCATTTTCTTCATCATCAATACATTCATAACTCTGGCAATTAAATTCGCTGGCTCATACCACGTCTCGTTTACGACTTTCGTTTTGTGTTCGTTGACCTTTTCTAGAAAAAAACAAAATCGAACATTCTTCAACATCTTACTCATTCCCATATTATCGCTTTCAATTGTCCATACCGTTTTTTTCTCTGGTTCCAATTCAATAAGCCGTTCGGTAACGTTACCAATTTTGCCTCTATTGCTTATCTGGCATGTTCGGCTTTCAT
The DNA here is from genome assembly GCA_035606335.1 of Flavipsychrobacter sp. Taxonomy (GTDB): domain Bacteria; phylum Bacteroidota; class Bacteroidia; order Chitinophagales; family Chitinophagaceae; genus DATNFP01. The sequence continues at coordinate 15,459 of DATNFP010000064.1, forward strand.
TTAATATGTTCATTACACCAGTAGCACTCACTATTGTAGGATTTACTTTATGCAGCATATTAATGTCAGTTATTATAGCCCATATCTTATCGATAGGCGCGTCAATTATTGCCTCGTTTCTGGCTTGTAACTTGGTCATTAAATAGTAAGTTTTAAGTACTTGCAAATTGCAAGTGTAAATATACTGGCAATTACTTGTAAAATGCAAGTGCTTTTGTATTTTTGTTTTGTGAAAGAGAAAAAAATAATACACCGCTCAGATTGTCCTATAAGTACCGCCCTTGATATTTTTGGCGATAAATGGTCACTGCTCGTAATACGAGATATGATGTTTAAAGGAAAGAATACATACGGAGACTTTCTTAACAGTGAAGAAAAGATAGCAACCAACATTCTTGCTGCCCGGCTATCATTGCTGGGATGCGCTGGCGTTATCTCTAAGCATAAACACCCTGATAGCAAGGCTAAGGTATTGTACAAGCTGACAGAAAAAGGTATTGATCTGATACCTGTGCTCGTAGAAATAATAGAATGGAGCGAAAAACACCACAAGGTGCACTCAACGGCAAAAGAATTTGCAGCGCAGCTGCGAAAAGACAAAAAAGGGGTTATTCGAACGTTATTTGATGGACTGAAAAAAAGTTGACGATTTTTATTTTAAGTATGGATGGTGAAGGGTTTGAAATCTCTAGTCAAACACCTTTCTGCTGCTAATATAGAAGTCAGTGAAAAGCAAAAAGTGGCCAGTACAGAGGCCTTTCTTATTTATCGTCCAAAAACATCTTCGCACCATTTTATCATATCATACTGATCCACAATAGGCTGCATTACTGATGATTCCGAAACAGGATGCTCACATCTTTCACTAACTAAAGATAAAAACAATTTCGGTCGTAAAACACCTCTTATTTGGCGTATTTCTACAGCACCTGTTTCTTTTTTCTTCTTCACCTTTGTACTCATAATCAAACTATTTAAAATCTTAAATACTATGTCTAAACTAAAATTACAAATGCAAATATCCCTTGATGGATTTGTTGCAACAACAGATAGTAAACCTGTAATTTCCAATTGGAATGACGAGCTAAGAAAATATTCCATCACAAACCTTGAGCGAGTTGACTATATTTTACTTGGCAGTAAAACCGCACTTGATTTTATTCCTTTTTGGGCAGGCGTAGCTGCAAATCCAAATGACCCGGATCGTCAGCTTGGAAAACTATTAACTGACATACCGAAAATCATTTTTTCAAAAAAAATCACAAAATCAACACTGGCAAATGCGAAAATGGAAAATGGGGATTTGGTTGATGAAATCAAAAAACTAAAAAAGGAAAACGGTAATGACATCATTGTTTATGGCGGTGTCGATTTTGTATCGTCATTGATCAGCAATCAGCTGATCGACGAATATCATTTGCTTGTAAGGCCAGCTGCATTGGGTAGCGGTATGCCAATTTTCAAACAAACAACAAATCTTGAATTGATTAAAGCTACACCCTTTAGTGGTGGAACTGTTATTCTCAAATACGAACCTGCAAAAAAATAATCAAAACAAAAAAGACAAACATCGTAATCAAGATCATCAATTAATTTTAATTAAACAATTTAAAAATCTAAAAAAAATATAATCATGAGAAAAATTATCGTAGCAGCAGAAGTATCAATGGATGGGATTGTGAATAATCCGGAAATGTTTCCCGAGATTTTTAAGTATCATACAGATGATGTTCAGGAATATTTAGATAACCTCCTTTTCTCTTCTGATGCCTTATTATTAGGTCGTCTGACGTATGAAGGCTTTGCTAAGGTATGGCCAACCCGGACAGGAAAAATGGCAGACTATATTAATAAAATGCCAAAGCATGTAGCTTCCAGAACACTTAAGGAACCCCTTAGTTGGAATTCCACACTAATACAAGGAGATATTGTTGAAGAGCTTCGCAAGCTTAAGCAAATGGATGGAAGAGACATGGTGCAATATGGAGTTGGTGAGTTAACGCAAACAATGTTGAATCACGGACTCGTAGATAGATTCCAACTGTTGGTCTTCCCTTTTACTTTTGGTAAGGGAGGAAGGTGGTTTGATGGCATGGACATAAAACATTTTAAATTGATTGAATGCAAGACTTTCAAATCCGGTGCAATTCTCATGCAGTATGGGCAGGCGTGAACAATCTTTAAATATTGTCATTAAATAAAAAATAAAATCGCCGAAGATATCCCGATCAATATACCACCATTTAAAAATAATATAATGAAATACCAACCTTTCGCAAAGTAAGCAGGTCTTTTTGTTAAAATGTAACAATGAATATGAAACAGGCATATGTCCGAGGCCTTTCATCGGCTTAAATAAAGTCTCTTCCTCCGACGAAATGATATTTTCCTCCGATGAAGTAGTGCTTTCGTCGAATGGTGTAATAAGTTATAAAATGTATGTGTTAAGTTGTGACGTTTATCGTTGATAAAATTTGTAAATCCAACAATCCTACCCGACAATGAGAAAAATATACCTTGCCGTTTTTGCTCTGTTTTTTTGTCTTCATCTCGCTAATGCACGCATCATCTATGTTAAACAGACAGGCTCAGGCACTGGTAGCTCATGGTCTGATGCTGCTGGAAACCTGAAAAATGTACTGGATACAGCCGCAAGTGGTGACACTATCTGGGTAGCTAAGGGAACTTACTATCCATCGTTAGATAGTAATCAGGATACATCTTTTTATCTCAAAAATAATGTGGCAGTTTATGGCGGATTTAATGGAACTGAAACCTCTCTGAGCGCAAGGGCTGATACTACAGGTGCGCTCACTTTTTTAAGTGGCGATCTCGGTCATGGGTATCATAGTAAGCACATAGTATATGGGATAGATAGCCTTGACTCAACCGCCCAGCTTAATGGTTTTACTATAACTGGCGGTATATTGTATGTAGATAGTGTCTTTGGTGGCGGTGCGGGCATGTATAATGAAGGTAGCCCTATACTTACAAATGTTATTTTCAAAAATGATACTGTTGATCTGAACGCTCCCAGCGGTACCTCATTTATAGGCGGTGGCGGCGGTATGTGTAATCTGCATGGCTCGCCACGATTGATGAATGTATCCTTTATTAATAACACTGTAAATATTACCACTACTGCCAGTTATCTTGGTGGAAGAGGTGGCGGCGGTGGTTTATA
>DATNFP010000065.1:0-36291 GCA_035606335.1 Flavipsychrobacter sp.
TTGACGCCGACATCCTGCAAACGTTCTGCGACTTCTTCTATATTTTTGGAATTATCATCCCAGCCTAACCTTGTCTTAACAGTGACAGGGAGATTTGTGGCACGAACTACTGCTTTTGTGAGGCGTTCCATCAGGTTAATATCTTTCAGCACACCTGCACCTGCGCCTTTGCACACTACTTTTTTTACAGGGCAACCGAAATTGATATCTACAAGATCGGGATTAGTAGCGTCAACAATACGCGCAGCCATTTCCATAGCGTCTTCGTCGCCACCGAATATCTGGATACCTACCGGGCGTTCATAATCGAATATATCCAGCTTCTGGCGGCTTTTTATGGCATCGCGGATCAGTCCTTCAGACGAGATGAATTCTGTATACATCAGATCAGCACCGTGCTCTTTGCATACGGCACGGAAGGGAGGATCACTCACATCTTCCATTGGCGCAAGCAACAAAGGACAATCACCTAATTCTATATTATGAATTCTAATCATGAAAGTGCGCAAAGATACAAATGATATAGGATTTATTGATACAACTCACGCTCTCACACAGATATATCACAAAACTATTGGCATAAACTTTCATTATACCAAAAGAGTGATAAATTTGCGGACGATTAAAACGACTTACTTCCTGTGGGGAAAGCTTTGAACAGAGTCTCGGTGGCTGGTCTTCTTATAGCATTAGGGATCATATATGGTGATATTGGAACTTCTCCTTTATACGTTTTCAACTCAATATGTAATGGAAAAGTAATCAATGACCTGCTTATTACGGGTAGCCTTTCCTGCATTATCTGGACCCTAACCTTACAGACCACGATAAAATATGTAATACTAACCCTGAAAGCAGATAATAAGGGGGAAGGTGGCATTTTCTCACTCTTCGCATTAGTGCGCAGGACGGGGAAATGGACGGTGTTTCCGGCAATGATAGGAGGAGCCTCCCTGCTGGCAGATGGCATGATAACTCCTCCGATCACGGTAACATCAGCCATAGAAGGATTGAGAGGAATACCAGGCATGGAAGGACTACCACAATGGACTGTAGTGTATATCGTAATTATTATACTAACCAGCCTGTTTTTCTTTCAGCAATTCGGTACGGTTTCTATTGGGAAAATTTTCGGGCCGATCATGCTTGTCTGGTTTAGTATGCTTGGTTTGCTAGGCCTAATACATGTAAGTGATAACTGGAATATTTTCAGGGCTATTAATCCTTATTACGCAATTAAACTACTGACGCAATACCCTAAAGGATTCTGGATATTGGGGGCTGTATTCCTATGTACCACAGGGGCGGAAGCGTTATATTCTGACCTGGGGCATTGCGGGAGAGCCAATATACGCTACTCATGGATATTTGTAAAAACCTGCCTTATCTTAAATTACCTGGGGCAAGGCGCGTGGTTGCTGGGACATACAGGACATGTGTGGAATGCAGAAAAGCATAATCCATTTTATTCATTAATGCCGGATTGGTTTCTATTAATAGGCATTACCATAGCTACAGTTGCAGCTATTATAGCCAGCCAGGCACTTATATCGGGGTCATTTACATTGATAAGCGAAGCAATAAAACTGAGCTTATGGCCCAAAATGAAGATTCAATATCCTACTGCAGAGAGAGGGCAATTGTTCATACCCGGTATTAACCTGCTATTATTTATCGGATGTTCGGGAATGGTATTTATTTTTCAGCAATCCACATATATGGAAGCGGCCTATGGCCTGGCTATTACTGTATGTATGATCATGACATCGTGTCTTTTCTCGTACTATTTATATACCAGGCGAACGCCTATGATCTGGATAGTTACTTATCTGATGGTTTTCCTGACTATTGAGTTTTCTTTCCTATTTGCCAACCTGCAGAAATTCCCTCATGGCGGCTATATAACTCTTATCATGGGGGGCGCTTTATCGCTGGTGATGTTTATATGGTATAAGTCAAGAAAGATCAGAAACAGGTATGTAGAATTTGTAAGGCTGGAAGATTATGTGCCTATAATACAGGAATTAAGCAACGATAAAAGTATACCTAAATATTCAACACACCTTGTATATCTGACAAGTGCAAACAATCCAAAAGAAATTGAGCATAAGATCATATACTCTATTTTGTATCGCAAACCTAAACGCGCCGATATTTACTGGTTTGTGCATGTGGATGTACTGGATGACCCGTATACTGTAGAATACAGTGTAACGACCATTATCCCGAACGAGATAATAAGAATAGAATTTAAGCTTGGCTTCAGGGTAGAACACAAAATACAATTAATGTTCAGAAAAGTAGTAGAGGAAATGGTTCAGAACAAAGAGGTGAATATAGTGAGCCGCTATGAATCGCTCAGTAAAAATAATGTGATGGGTGATTTCAGATTTATTGTGATGGAAAAATTCCTGTCGAGAGACAATGCATTACCTATGTGGGAACGAATGATGATGAAAGGATATTTTTTACTGAAAAACCTTAGCTTGTCTGAAGAACGCGGGTTTGGGCTTGATCCCTCAGATGTGACCCTTGAAAAATATCCACTGATCGTTTCTGCAATAGCTGATGTGCAGCTGAAACGTGTAGAGGAATAGCTATCTTTTTTCAGGAGGAATGTGCTCGTATATTTCCTGTAATTTTTTCAGGGCTTCTATGTCTACAGGTTTATGAACTATTTTATCTGAAGGTGGGAATTTTTTAATTAATTTCTCAGGTCTTTTAGGACGTGGCGTGAACCCGCCGCCGCAATTAGGACATACATTATGTAATATCTCTTTTACGCATTGCTCACAAAACGTACATTCAAAAGTGCAGATCATTGCGTCCGTTGCACCATTGGGTAATGGCTTATTACAATTTTCGCATGTAGGCCTTATTTCGAGCATAAGTTTTCTAATCAAAATTACCCAATCCTATCTCCTGGTGTAACGAAGGTATTTCTACATCTGTAAAACCTTTTTTCAATAATCTTTCTCTGAAATTTACCTGCACTTCATATTCTCCGTGAACAATAAACAGTTTATGTACCTCACGCGGGTCCTGGCAGGCAAGCCATTGGCTAAGGTCTTCATAATCACCATGGGCACTTAAACTTTCTATAACGCCTACTTGTGCGTTCACATCATAATGTGATCCATAAATGGATACCTGCTTTGCACCACTTCTTAGGCGGCCACCCAACGAAGCAGGCTCACAATACCCGACAATTAATATTGTATTGTTGGGGCTATTAATGTTATTGACTATGTGATGCTTTACCCTACCGGCTTCTGCCATACCGGATGCAGAAATAATAACACATGGCTCTTTTAAGTCTTTTAACCCGATAGATTCATCTGCACTTTTTGTATAGTGAAGTCCTTCAAACGCAAAAACATCATTATCCTTTTTTAATAACTCACTTACATCTTTATTAAAACATTCGGGATGATGCTTTGTTAACTCTGTAGCTTCAGTTGATAATGGGCTATCTACAAAATATTTTAGTTTGGGCAGGCGATGTTCTAATTCGAGCCTATTAAGCAGAAAAAGAATTTCCTGAGTACGGCCTACACTAAAAGCAGGAATAATAAGATTACCACGCTTTTCTATACAAGTGTGTTGTATAAATTTTAATAGCTGATCAGCGGCCGGCAAGATGATGTCATGAAGTTTATCACCATAGGTAGATTCGATTATTATATAATCTGCTTGTGGAAATGTTTCAGGAGATTTGAGCAGCATGTCGTTGTATCTGCCGACGTCGCCACTAAAAGTTAATCTAACTTCTTTTCCATTCTCGCGGAGCTTTAGATTTACTGCAGCGCTGCCAACAATGTGACCCACATCTGTATATAATAATTCTATATCATCATCAATTTTGAACGGAGTATGATAATCTATAGGATGAAATAATGGAAAAACTTTGTCAGCATCCTCAATTGTGTATAATGGCTTTACCAATTCCCTACCCTCTTTTTCTCTAAGACGATTGACATGTTCTATATCCGATTCCTGGATGTGGGCAGAATCTAATAGAAGTATTTGGGCAAGATCAGCAGTTTGCGTCGTGCAGAATATCTTTCCATTATAACCCTCTTTTACTAGTTTAGGCAGTAAGCCAACGTGATCAATGTGAGCGTGGGAAATTATTACATAGTCAAGTTCCAGCGGATCAAACCCCCATTGGCTATTTAATGTCAATGTTTCTTTGCCCATGCCCTGAAACATGCCACAATCCAAAAGAACTTTTTTACCTGAACTAAATTGAATAATATGCTTGGAACCGGTAACAGTTCTTGCTGCACCGTGAAATGATATTTTCATGTATGTCGAAAATAGGGATAAAAAGTAAATAAATGCAAATGGTCTGAATCGTGTTATACATTTACACCAAGTCTTTCCATTGCTTTGTAAGCATTTTGCTGTGCCAGTTTGCGCTTATATTGATACCACCACTGCGGGGCAACTTTTATTAACATGTTATTAAATCCACGCATTCCTAAAATATGATATAAGCCATTTAGCTTTGGCATTACACCCCCTGGCAAGGCACGCAAGCTCATAGCGAAGCCACTCTCCATGTATTGCATATGGTGCCAGTAACCGCTGGGCATAAATAAAGTTTCGCCATGGCCAAGGATAGTCTCATAAGCCTGGGCATATTTTAATCCGGGAAAATTTTCGGTATCAAGATGCTCGTGCCAATCAACAAAGCTCGCTGAACTTTCTACAGTGGACGGCATTTTATAGATAAAGGGGGACTGATCATTTCGCAACAATAAAACCCGCTTTTTGCCTATAAATTGGGTATGAAAAATATGAGCAAGGTCAATATCGTAATGCATATGTGCGATAGAACCGGCTCCTCCTACAAACATCATTGGGTATTTCTTTAAAAAACCCTTTACAAGATGATCTTCGAACGAAAAGTCTTCGACAATATGTGGCGCGTATTTAAAAATATTAAAGAGAAAAATTCTTAACTCTACCGGGCCTTTTCTTATCATATCCAGATAATCGCCAAAAAGCATATAATCATCTGCTCCATTAACAAGGACATTGGCTCCGGCACGAACATTGTTATAAACGCCAACTTTTACATTGCCAACAATCTGTTTGAAATAATCCCAGGTCCATTTAGTATAAGCGGGCCACTGTTTTGACAGGTCTGTTATGATGACTGGCTTATTAGGTATCAGGTATTTTTCTCGGAAGGTATCATGGGAGATGTCAGTTACTCGGTCTATTGTAGTCAGTTGCATAGTTCATCCTTTGGTAAAAAATGAGTAAACAATTTAACAAAGATAAAAGTTCAGCTATTTATTTACTATACCTATAAAAGAATTGTGCCCTTCCTGCAGGAAAGGCACAAAAAACACATTTTTAATAACAATATTATTTTTTTACCATACTTTCAAAAACAGTCTTGTCCACCTTCATTGGGTATTTATCGCGCATTTGCTTGTTCCAGTTCTTTTCAAGGTAGTCCTGGTATTCGGCAACTACATATCCCCGGGCTTCATCCAGTGATTTTGGAGTTGGCTCATTGTACACTTCTTCAGCTTTTACAACAGTATAAGTACCATTTGAATTATTCATCGCTTCTGTAGCCTTTCCTTTTACTATTGAGCTACGTGGCACATCTTTGAAACGTGAAAATTCATAATGACCGTGCAGAATAATTACCGCATCGGGTTTTGTGTCACTATTCATAATTTTTACCATTGCCGAGTCGGTCATACTTTTCTTAGCAAGCAATTTCAGGCCTTCTTTTAGTGCGGCTTGATCCTTAAACTTATATTCGGAGCCAACAAAACCAGGCTCCCACATATATTTATCCTTATGAGCTTCATAAAATGCTTCCAGGCCTACTGTGTCACGCGATGCTTTACCCCAAACATTGCGATCCATTAATTCAAAAAGCATTACACCATCACGATACTCTTCCATTAGATTTTTAAAATCAGGATTTTCTTCCACTAATCTATGCTCTTCAAAATCATTTACCACACTACTTACATACATGGTATATAAATCATGTAGCACTGTTTCTTTTGGGCCCATTAACCTGCCACGAGTTACAGATTCGGCAAAACTCATAAAGTCACTTTGCTTGTAATCTCTTCCTGCCAGCGTAAATACCGGTTTATTCATATTCATAAAATCAGAAACTCTGAATGTTTTAGACCCATTCGCTGTATCCGGGGCATTATTCAGTTTTGTTATTATCTCCTGGTAATTAGCAGGATATTCTTTAAAACCATTCTTTTCTTTGATCTTTTCAAAGAAAATATCGCGTGCTACCTGAGAGCGATAATCGTTTTCCACCTTACGTTTAAGTTGAGGTTCAAGAGTGTCAAATGGTTTCAGAGGATATTTTTCCAATAATTTAATAATATGAAAACCATAATCTGTTTGCACCGGCTTAGATACATCTCCCGGCTTTTTCAGTGCAAAAGCTGCGCTTTCGAATGGTGGAGTCATTTTACCTACTCCGAATTGAGGCATTACGCCGTTATCATTCGCAGTGAATTTATCATCTGAATATTTCTTTACTAATTCATCAAAAGAAACACCCTTTTTTATTTCTGTTTCAACACTATCTGCACGTTTGCGGGCAGCTTCAATTCCCTCTTCACCTTTTGATTTGGGACAAGCTATCAATATTTGCGCAACTTTGATCTCTCCTACTGCAGGACGCTTATCAAGAACCTTTACGATATGATAACCAAATTGCGTACGGAATGGTTTGGAAATTTTGCCAACCGGAGTACTATATGCGACATTTTCAATAGGATATGTTACTTCAAGGGCCGTGATATACCCTATATCACCTCCATTCTCTTTAGAGCCACGATCTTCGGAGTATTCTTTTGCCATAGTGGCAAAATCTGCTTTTTTGCTTTCCAGAACGTTGTAAATGCTATCTATTTTATGATAGGCAGCTACAGAATCTGTACCCGGACGGCAAAGTATCAGGATATGAGCAATGCGCACATCTTCTTTCGATCTTTCATAAGCCTCATGAATCAATCTTTTGGTTACTTGCTCATCTGTAAGATAATTTCTTGCAAGCTGTTTGCGATAAGTATCCAACTCACGCTGAATACTTGTAAGCGTATCAAGATGCTGGGATTCAGCCTCAGTTACCTTCATACGAAACAAGGAATACAAATCCAGATACCCGCGTAATGCCGTGTCTGAAAAATCAGGTTTTTTGTTGAGGCTATTTTTCTCATAAACCCTCAAAAATTCTGCTTTGCTTACAGGGTTATTACCATAGGTAAAAAGTGTTTGCGCCTGCACAGAAGCCATAAATGCCCCAGCAGCAAGGCATGTAAGAACCAGCTTTCGCATATTAATATTTATTTTTTAAGATTTTACTTTAGTTGTCTTATCCTTTTGTTCGATCATATCAATTACTTGCGTAATGTTAGTATGATCCAGTTTTTTACCGCGAATGATCTTTTTATCGTCGAGCAAATATATGATAGGGGTGCTATACACGTCGTATTTAGTTCGATAATCTTCGCGCGTATGGTCCGGATCCCAAACGTTGATCCAGTCATTAAGATTATTTTTATCAATAAATTCTTTCCATTTCTTTTCATCGCCCTCTGTGCGTACGGCATAAACTTTTACACCTTTAGACTTTAACACAGCGCGATATACAGAATCAACCAAAGGAATCTCATGCTGGCAATGACCACATTCAGGAGACCAAAAAACTACTAAAGTATATTTTGCCTTTATATCAGAAAGACTTTGCTCTTTACCATTGATATCCGGCATTTTAATTTCGGGAGCTACATTTCCTATAACGTTCGGCATTATTTTCGATGCGCGATCTATATACTTTGACAGATCATCATTGCTTAGCCAGGTAGCATCACCTTTCATGTAATAATTTTCTACCAGGTACACAAACACTACATCCATACCCATAATCTTGCTGTCTAAAGAAAAATTCTTTATCCAATCGAGTGTATATTTAAACAGTTCTTTAGTTCCTTTTGTTTTTGCAAGCAGCATATCAGCTTCTTTATCTATGCTATCAGGAGAAGGGTAAGTAAGCCTGTTAAAGTATTCGGTCAATTTAGGCTCAAGAATGGGAGTATGAATGAGACGGTCGTCCTGGAAATTAAATCCATCCCAATAATGATCTTTGTAATAAGTATAAGAGAAGGTGCTATCAACTGTTTTGCCATCAGACAAATAATGGGGACCATCGGGAACAACAGGTAATTCCAACGCATGAAAAATAGTAGCAAGCAATGTATTAGGATGTTGAGCCGCAACACTTTTTCGATATGTTGTTAACTGCTTAGCATGGTCATTTAATTTTTGACGAACAGTGCTGCTATCTGCTTTTGTTTTTGCTCCTGCATATTCCTTTAATAACTTTTGCTGATCCTCACCATAGGTTTTAAGAAATTTTTCATACTGCTGGAAATATTCATTTTCAGGCGAGTTATTGAATGTAACGCTGTATGGCAAATCCTTTACAGACATATTTATTCCGATATCATCGCCATTATTTAACAAGAACTCGAAATATGTTTTCTGATCCGAGAGAAGAATGATATAGATACCACCGATCGTACTCTCTTTGTTATTGAATACTGCTACACCATTTTTATCAATATGAGCAGAATCGGCTTTATAGATCGTCGGCAGACCTTTTGCATAATAGTAAGCAAGATAGGCCTCTGTGTCGTTTGCACCAGTTAACTTCAGTTTAATGTGATACCCCTCACGCGCAAAAGCATGCTGCCCCATGCCGATGAGCAACAGCAAAAGGATAAGTGTAATTTTTTTCATGTTCTCTTTACGAAATTGTTGTTTTTCTAAAAAAGTAAATACCCCGAAATTGGGTTTCGGGAGCATAAACTTAGGAATATATTCTATGATTTGGTATTACTGTTTTTTTGCATCTTCTCTTTCGCCTCCAACATCTGAATTACTTCTGCAATATTTGTATGATCCAATTTCTTACCACGAATGATCTTTTTATCATCAAGCAAATATATAGTAGGAGTATTATACGCATCATATTTTGCCTGAAAATCTACTTTACGTTCAGGGTCCCACACATTCACCCAGTCATTCAGTTTATTTTTATCTATAAAATCCTTCCAAACTTTTACATCCTTGTCTTCATCGTCACGCACGGCAAATACCCTTACACCTTTATCTTTCAGTACAGTACGATACAATGAATCAATTTCAGGGATCTCATGCTGGCAAAAGCCGCAAGTAGGCGACCAGAATACAACAAGTGTGTATTTTGCTTTAAGATCCAGCAGGCTTTGTGGTTTCCCCTCAACGTCGTTCATCTTCATTTCAGGGGCCACATTTCCAATTACATTAGGTGCGACCTGCTCTGCCCGCTGTATAATCTTAGACAAATTATCAGGGCTTTCCCAAGTTGCATACCCTTTCATATAATAATTCTCAACAAGATAAACAAAGACTTCGTCCATACCCATTACCTTACTTTCCTGCGACCAGTTATTGAACCATGCCAAGGTATATTTAAATAGCTCCTGTGTACCTTTTGTCTTGCTCAGCAGCATATTTGCTTCTTTTTCTATGCTGTCAGTATATGGATAGGTCATTTTATTGATGTATTCGCTTAGCTTGGCATCGTAAATAGGAGTATGGATGAGGCGATCGTCCTGAAAATTAAAGCCATCCCAATAATGAGCCTTGTAGTAATTTGCTGCAAACATTGTATCCTCCTGCCCATTAGGTAATAAATGCTTACCGTCCGGAACATGCGGTACTTCCAATGCTTTGAAAATGGAAGCCAATAATGAATTAGGATATTTAGTAGTAACGTTGTTCCTATAGTCAATTAAAACTTTTGATTGATCACTCAAATTCTTGCGAGCTGTGGCACTATCTGCACTATTTTTTGCACTAGCCAATTCAGTAGTTAACATCCTTTCTTTTTCACCATAGTCCTTCAGGAATTTTTCATATTCCTGGAAATGTTCATTTTCAGATGAATTCCTGAATTTAACACCATAAGGAATATCGTTGGCCGGCATGGTAATATCCATATTATCGCCATTATTCAACAGAAATTCAAAGTAGGTTTTCTGATCGGAAAGCAAAATGATATAAATACCCCCAACAGTATTTTGTTTACTTTGCAGTACAGCAACTCCGCTTTTATTGAATTTAGCCGAGTCTGCTTTATAAATAGTAGGAAGACCTTTTGCGTAATAATATGCTAAATAGACCATCGAATCATTCGCCCCGGTCAGCTTCACCTGAATCTTATATCCATCGGTTGCAAATGAGCTTTGCCCAAAACCCAGCAGCAATAGCATAGCTATTAATGTAATTTTTTTCATATATTATTACTAAAAATTATTGTTTTTCCGTCTATTTAGACAGTCATTTCCTTAAAGATGTTGGCTTTTGCCAAAAATAAAATATATAGTTGGTGTAACCCAATATCTGAGTGCTAAATTTGCACCCTCGTAAAAAATAATAACAAAATTTTGTCACGGAAAAAGCAAAAGGAATTATATAATATAAAAATAGATGCTTATGCTGCCGAAGGCAAGAGTGTGGCACATCTGGAGGATGGGAAAGTGCTGTTTGTGGAAAGCGCTATACCGGGAGATATAGTTAATGTGAGGCTAATTAAAAATAAGAAAAGCTGGGCAGAAGGTAAATTAATACAACTGGTATCTCCATCAGCATATAGGGTAACACCATTTTGCCCTCATTTCGGAATATGCGGCGGTTGTAAATGGCAAATGCTGCCTTATGAAATGCAACTGATCTACAAACAGCAACAGGTAGCTGATCAATTAAAACGAATAGGACATATAGAGCTTCCGGAAATAGAACCGATAGCCGGAAGTAAGCATGAACGCTATTATAGAAATAAACTGGAGTTTACCTTTTCGGTGCACAGGTTCCGAACAGTAGAAGAAATACAAGCTGCAGGGGATGAGCGTTTCGCAGTAGAGCCTGCCTTAGGATTTCATGCACCCGGATTATTCGATAAAGTGGTAGAAATACACACCTGCTATTTGCAAAAAGAGCCGACCAATATTCTGCTGAACGTACTAAGACAATACACGGAGGCACATCAGCTACTCTATTATGATTACAGGGTACAGGATGGGTGGCTGAGGAATGTTATAATAAGAGTGGCAACTACGGGAGAAGTGTTAATTAATGTTATCATGCATCATGAAGATGAAGAAAACCGGGTAGCACTGCTAGAACATATTCTGGCAAATGTCCCGGGAATTACCTCATTGAACTATACATTAAATCCCAAAATGAATGATACTATTTATGATCTTGACGTAGTATGTTATCATGGGAAAGAATATATAGAAGAAAAACTTGAGGACTATCGCTTCAAGATCTCACCAAAATCTTTTTTTCAAACCAATACATATCAGGCAGAAACACTGTATAGAATAGCAAGAGAATTTGCGGGATTAACAGGCAACGAAACACTCTATGACCTTTATTGCGGTACCGGAAGCATTGGGATATTCTGTTCCGGGAAAGTGAAAAAAGTAATTGGCATAGAGACAGTAGAAGACGCTGTAAAAGATGCCTGGGAAAATGCGCAACTAAATGGATTGGAAAATTGCCAGTTCTTTGCCGGCGATGTATCTAATATCTGTACTGATGAGTTTTTTGAGCAACATGGGCATCCTGATATAATCATTACAGATCCTCCAAGAGCAGGAATGCATGAGAAACTGATACAACAATTGCTGAAGATCCGCTCACCTAAAGTAGTATATGTAAGCTGCAACCCTGCCACACAGGCGAGAGATTTACAATTGCTAAATGAAGCATATAAAGTAACACGTTTGAAACCGGTAGATATGTTCCCGCATACGCATCATATAGAAAATGTAGCACTGTTAGAACTTAGATAACTAAAAAAAGAGCTGCCAGGCAGCTCTTTTTTAGATAATATAATTTGATGGTATCTTAAAAACGTTCAAGACCACTAAAGAAAAAGTCTCCTTCAATTATAGCATTTTCATCGCTATCAGAACCATGAACGGCATTTTCGCCTACAGAAGCAGCATACTTTTTTCTGATAGTACCCTCTTCAGCCTGCGCAGGATTGGTAGCTCCGATCAGCTTACGGAAATCGGCTACAGCATTATCTTTCTCAAGAATGGCGGCTACGATAGGGCCACTGCTCATGAATCCAGTCAATTCACCATAAAAAGGTCGTTCTTTATGTATCCCATAGAATTTTTCAGCCTGTTTTTGGCTTATCTGGGTATATTTCATTGCCACGATACGGAAGCCGGCAGCGTTGATCATCTGAAGAATATCACCAATATTACCGTTGCGAACAGCATCCGGTTTGATCATCGTAAAAGTGCGATTTGACATAAAACTGTTTACTTTTTTAAATAACGGCGCAAAAGTACAATTTCTTAAATATTGCCGGCGAAATTGTAAATAATAAACTTATGATTATGTAAATTGCACCCCCAAACAAAAAACACCCATAAAGGGTATTGGAATTTCCCAGATTATGCGCCCGATATAAGACGCTTTTCCTTTACTGCAAACACCGAAAAGAATTTTCATTACTACCCATCATAAACCTGATGGAGATGCAATAGGCAGTATGCTTGGGTTGTATCTGTACCTTGTGAAAAAAGGGCATTCGGTAGCGGCCGTGTCGCCGGGTGAGCTACCCAACTTTTTGATGTGTATGCCAGGGATAGAGGCAATGTATAATTATGAAGCAGAGCCCAAAACATCGCTGGAGGCGCTAAAACAATGTGACCTGATATTTTGTGTAGATTTTAATGACTACAGCAGGACTAAACACCTGACACAATACCTGGCCGAAGCCCCACAGCCTAAAATATTAATAGACCATCATCTATACCCTGCCCCTGTGTGGGATTATGGGATGAGCATACCTGAAAAGAGCAGCACTTGTGAAATGATATATGATTTCATCAACCTGATGGGTGATAATGATCTCATTGATAAAGACATTGCTGCCAACCTATATACCGGAATAATGACTGATACCGGGTCATTCAGATTTCCGATCACCACTGCTCACGTACACGAAATAGTAGCAGATATGAAGCGCAAAGGCCTGGATCACACCAGGATACATGAACAAATATATGATTCATGGTCTGCAAGCCGTATGCGTTTTCTAGGTTATGTATTGATGGAAAAAATGGAAATATTTCCAAAGTATAGCGCCGGCTTGATCGCATTATCCAGAAAAGAAATGAAGCTGTTTGACGTACACAGTGGGGACACAGAAGGGCTTGTAAATTATCCACTAAGCATAGCAGGGATACGGTTTGCCACCCTTATAACAGAACGTGCTGATGAAGTAAAACTATCATTTCGCAGTAAAGGAGATTTTGATGTAAGTCTGTTCGGCAGAGAATATTTTAATGGTGGCGGCCATTTTAACGCATCTGGAGGACGCTCAAATTCAACTTTTATTGACACAATAGCATATTTTAAGAAAATTTTGTCCGATATTCACCCCCGATAACCTAAAAAAAAATGATAAAAAGTATCTTACCAATTGCCTTTCTAAGCGTTACACTTATAGGCATTAGTGCATGTAACAACAACAAAGATGGTTTTAAAACCAAAGATGGATTAGAGTATAAAATTGTAAAGGATATTCCTGGACAAAAAGCTGCAGTAGGAGATTTGGTAGAAATAAACATCCGTATGAAAATAAGCGGGTCGAAAGGAGACAGCGTTTTGCTTGAATCAAGAAAGCTCAATAATAACCAGCCAATACAAATGCAGGTAATGCCTGCTGATTTCAGAGGGGACTGGAAAGCAGGGCTGACTATGATGGCTGCAGGCGATAGCGCAATATTCCGCGTTTCTGTGGACACCTTGAAAAAAGCGTTAAACGGGCAACCGTTCCCTCCATTTATGAAGTCAGGAGAAAAGCTGGTGTATGAGGTGACAATGGTAAAAAGACAATCTAAAGATGATCAAAAAACAGCTGAGGATAAAACATTGCAGGATTATTTCACAAAAAATAACATCAAAGCTCAAAAAACAGCATCAGGACTCTACTATTCTATTCAAACAGAAGGAACAGGAGATGTTCTTAAAAAAGGTGATAGCGTAAGCATCAACTATGTAGGGCGCACACTTGATGGCCATATATTTGACACAAATACCGATTCCAGCAAAGGTCATTTCAAACCACTTGTTTTCCCGATAGGTGTTGGTAGAGTAATACCTGGCATGGATGAAGGAATGCAGTTATTGAAAAAAGGAAGCAAAGCCACATTGTATATTCCTTCTTACCTGGCTTATGGCCCACAAAGCCCCGGTCCTGGCATCGCACCAAATTCTATCTTGATATTTGATATAGAAGTGCTGAATAAATAAACAATATAAATAGCAATTGTAAATAATAAAGTACCAGAATAAATGAAGAAAATAATTGGCGCATCATTGATGTTAGTGGCTTTTTCACTGTCTTCTTATGGACAAAAAGAGCACTTAGAAAAAAATGCTACCAAAGCCGGGGAAACTGCACCAGAGACAATGCTTGCCGATGGTTTTGCAAGAACATCGAGCGGATTAGAATATAAGATCGTATCTCGTGGGGCAGGTACACAAAAAGCGCAAATAGGAAGCTACGTAGAGTTAAATGTACACATATATGTGCATGATAGTTTGATATTTGATTCACGTAAAATGAATAATAATCTGCCTGTACCTATACAGGTTATGCACCCTGCTTTTAATGGAGATCCTGCTGAAGGATTTCCAAAAATGGCTGCCGGTGACAGTGCTATTTTTCGCCTGCCGGTTGATTCATTAAAGAAGACAGGCCAACCTTTACCTCCATATATGCATCCTGGAGATATGATGATGTACCAGATAAAAATGGTGTCAGTAAAAAGTGCAGCAGAAATGAAAAAAGATGCTGAAGAAAAAGCAGTGAAACAAAAAGATGTAGATGACAAACTGATAGGTGATTATCTGAAACAAAATAATGTTACCGCTACCAGATCAGCATCTGGCCTGTATTACAAAATACAAAAAGAAGGCACTGGCATGACTGCAAAAGTAGGCGATAAGGTATCAGTAAATTATACCGGCAGGACATTGAACGGTACAGTATTTGACTCCAATGTGGACTCTAACTTCCATCATATGGAGCCATTTACATTCAGCTTAGGACATCACCAGGTTATTAAAGGATGGGATGAAGGTGTGGCTTTATTAAAGAAAGGTGGAAAAGTTACTCTATACATTCCATCAACATTGGCATACGGAGCCCAAAGCCCTACAGCAGCAATTCCTTCTAATTCTATTCTTATATTTGATATTGAAGTAACCGATATTAAGTCGGACATTACTAAAAAATGAATGCAAGAATAATTAAATGTCTTTTTTTAATGTGGTATTTGCTTTTCGCAAATACCACATTTGCTTATACACGAGCCGATACACTAAGAGGAAGTGACGGCAGTGGCAGAAAATGGTGGGATGTTCGCCATTATGATCTGAGTGTAAAATTTGACACGGCAACAAGAAGCATTAGTGGGATAAATAAGATTTCTTTTTTAGTAAGTGAAGCACCGATAGACGGCCTGCAATTAGATCTGCAGGATTCAATGATCCTAGATAAAGTGGAATTGGATGGCAAACCAATCAATATTATCAAAGACGGAAATGTATGGTGGGTGCTCTACCCTTTTCATGACTGGAAAAAAGGGATGAATGAAAATATTGTCGCTTATTTCCATGGCAAACCAAGAGTAGCTAAAAATCCGCCATGGGATGGTGGTTTTATATGGACAAAAGATGATAACAATAAGCTCTGGTTGTCAGTTGCATGCCAGGGCATAGGCGCAAGTATATGGTGGCCCTGCAAGGATGCTCAATGGGATGAGCCGGAAGATGGAGCAGATGTGCAATATTCTGTTCCTGCAGGTATGGTATGTGTCAGCAACGGGAGATTGATAAAAAAGGAAAATGAAAAAAATAATTATACTAACTGGCATTGGCAGGTAAAAAATCCGATCAATAATTATGATATAACATTTTACATCGGCGATTATGTGCGCTGGAGTGATACCCTGATGGGAGAAAAAGGAAGGCTGGATCTCAACTTCTATGCACTAAAAGATCATGAGGACAAGGCGCGCGAACAATTTAAAGAAGTAAAACCAATGCTGCACTGCTTCGAGTACTGGATGGGGGCTTATCCTTTTTATGAAGATGGATATAAGCTGGTGGAAGCTCCTTATTTAGGAATGGAGCATCAAGGCGCTGTTGCTTATGGTAATAGTTTTAAGATGGGGTATATGGGGCTGGACCTGAGCGGCACCGGCGTCGGACTCCGGTTTGATTATATAATAGTACACGAAAGCGGCCATGAATGGTTTGGGAATAATATAACAGCAAAAGACATAGCTGATAACTGGGTACACGAAGGAATAACAATGTATTCTGAAACACTGTATGCAGAATGTAAGCTGGGAAAGGAAGACGCATATAAATATTGCAGGGGTGAATGGAAAACCATTAAAAATGATCGTCCTGTAATTGGTGACTACGGTGTTAATAATGAAGGCTCAGAAGATGAATATGCTAAGGGTGCAGCAGTAATGCACATGATTAGAATGATAACAAATGATGATGAAAAATTCAGGGGAATGTTAAGAGGGCTAAATAAAACCTTTTACCATCAAACTGTAACTACCAAACAAATAGAACAATACATAGATACATATACAGGCAAAAACTTTGACCCACTATTCAATCAGTACCTTCGCACGACTCAAATTCCTGAATTGGAATATTACATAAAGGATGAAAAATTGTATTACCGGTTCACAAATATTGTAGATGGGTTTACATTACCATTAGAAGTTGCTACCGATAAAGAAACGGAAAAAATAGACCCTACAGCTGAATGGCAGAATATCTCATGGGAAGGAGGATATGATGTATCGTTTTCAGAAGATTTCTTATACACCATAAAGAGCTAAAAAAATTATCCACATAAGTAAATAATGTATTTCTAGGTTAAGGTGTCTTTTTCTTAGGTTTGTAGGGAATGGCTAAGAAGGAATTGGTGGAAACACCATTGATGAAACAGCACAAGGATATTAAGACAAAATATCCTGATGCTGTATTATTGTTTCGTGTCGGGGATTTTTATGAAACATTTAATGAGGATGCACATATCGCATCCAGGGTATTAGGTATTACACTTACCAAACGCGCCAATGGCTCTGCAGCGTTTGTAGATCTTGCAGGGTTTCCACATCATGCACTGGATACATACCTGCATAAACTGGTAAAGGCAGGATATCGAGTAGCCATCTGCGACCAGCTCGAAGACCCTAAGCAAGCTAAAGGAATTGTGAAGAGAGGTGTTACTGAATTAGTTACACCAGGTGTAGCAACCAGCGACAAACTACTTGAAAACAAAACAAATAACTTTTTAGCAGCGCTATACTTAGGCGAGCCGCAATGTGGTATTGCATTCATAGACATCACTACAGGAGAATTTTATACCGCCGATGGAAGTGTAGAGTACATAGACAAGCTTTTACAGAGCTTTCAACCTTCGGAGGTAATCTTATCCAAATCTCAGGTAAAACGGTTTCGTGAGCAGTTTGATACCAAGGTATATACCTTCCAGTTAGACGAATGGATATTTCAAAAACAATATACTTACGATCTTTTATTACAGCATTTTCAGACACAATCATTAAAGGGATATGGCATTGAAGGTATAGATGCAGCTATTATAGCAGCAGGTGTGGCACTTCATTACCTTAAAGACACAGAACATCCTAACCTGCAACATATAAATTCATTACAGAGAATTGTTGCCAACGATTTTCTCTGGATGGATAGGTTTACTATACGCAACCTGGAGTTAATACACAGCAATGGAGAGCATGGCACCAACCTGCTACAGGCTTTGGACCACACATGTACACCAATGGGTGCACGATTACTGAAACGCTGGCTTATTTTTCCATTATCAGACATCCCAAGAATTTCACAGCGGCTGGACATGGTGAGTCATTTTATCCTGGCTCAGGATCTGAATCATAATCTGACACACTTAATAAAGCAGGTAGGAGATGTAGAAAGACTCGTGGGTAAGATACCCTTGAAAAAAGCAAACCCAAGAGAGGTAGTGCAGCTTGCCCGGGGATTGCAGTTTATGGAGCAAATGCGTGAAGAATGCCTGAAAACAGGAGAAGAAATATTGTGCAATCTTGTTCAGGCATTACAGCCATTAAGCGATCTGCAAAAACATATCAGGCAAACACTTGTAGATGAGGCCCCTGTACAAGCCAGTAAAGGCAATATGATTCGTGAAGGTGTAAAGGAAGAGCTGGATCGTTTAAGAGGAATATCAAGGAATGGTAAAGAGTATCTTTTGCAAATACAGCAAAAAGAATCTCAACGAACCAGTATTAGCTCACTTAAAATAGCTTACAATAATGTATTCGGTTATTACCTGGAAGTGACGCACACCAATAAAGATAAGGTGCCAGCAGACTGGATTCGAAAACAAACATTAGCCAATGCGGAGCGATATGTAACGCCTGAATTAAAAGAATACGAAGAGCAAATATTAGGAGCAGAAGAAAAAATACTGGCTCTTGAAATGGAGTTGTATCAGCAACTATTAATTTCAATAGAGCCATATATCGCATCCATCCAGACGAATGCGCATATTATTGCCCAAATAGACTGCCTGCTTTGTTTTGCAAACAATGCAAAACAATATAATTACCACCGCCCCACTCTTGTCAATGATCCTGTGCTGAATATAAAACAAGGAAGACATCCGGTGATAGAACAACAATTGCCGCCGGGCGACCAATATGTAGCTAATGATATATTGCTAAACAAAGAAGAGCAACAAGTAATTATCCTCACCGGCCCCAACATGAGTGGTAAATCTGCATTGCTGAGGCAAACTGCGATTATCACACTTATGGCGCACATGGGTAGTTTTGTACCTGCAGATGCTGCTACAATAGGACTAACCGACAAGATATTTACCCGTGTAGGAGCTTCGGATAACCTGAGTGGTGGTGAGAGCACCTTTATGGTGGAGATGAATGAAACAGCAAGTATTATAAATAACTTAAGTGAGCGTAGCCTTATCTTACTCGATGAGATCGGCAGAGGAACAAGCACTTATGATGGTATTTCGATAGCCTGGTCTATAGTAGAATATCTCCATAATAATGCCTCAAAACCGAAAACACTTTTTGCCACCCATTATCATGAGCTAAATGAACTGGAGCATCAGTTACCACGAGTAAGGAACTTTCATATTACTCATAAAGAGACAGGTAATAAAGTTATTTTTCTTCGCAAATTAGCCCCAGGAGGAAGCCGGCATAGCTTCGGGATACAAGTAGCAAGAATGGCCGGGATGCCACCATCGCTTCTTGAACGCGCGAATAATATCTTAGCTACCCTGGAAGAAAAGCATGGAAAAGCCGGAGATACTTTGCAACAGGTAAAAAAAATACAGCCACAACCGAATTACCAACTTAATATTTTTGATGGCTTAACTGAGGATATGCGCCGCTTGCAGCAAATATTGCAGGAGACTGATATAAACACGCTAACTCCGGTAGAAGCGTTACTTAAACTAAATGAACTGAAGTCTATTGTTCAGCAATACAAATAGTTAATGATTTAATTTTTTTAGCTTTCTTAAAAAAGAAATCAATTTCCTTACTTTGTAATATAAAACCTTCCATTGAACAAGAACTATCAGGGCACCTTTTCTGCTACATTGTTAGGTATCCTGGTCTTATATTTTTTTGGTTGTGTAACGCCAAAAAAGGGTCCTAAGAAAGCTTATACAAATGCAGAAAGCATAAAACCTTTTGATGCTATAATAGTACCCGGTGTGCCATTCAATGGAACGATGTGGGATTCTGTTATGAAAGGAAGGGTGTTGTGGTCCTATATATTGTACAGAAATGGCTTTGCAAAGAACGTTATTTATTCGGGTGCTGCTGTTTATTCGCCTTATAAAGAAGCTATAATAATGGGACTCTATGCCGAAAAACTTGGCATACCTGCAGAACACATTTTTTATGATACTGAAGCAAGACATAGCACAGAAAATGTGTACTACTCTTACCTGCTTGCCCAAAAACAAGGTTTTAAAACCATTGCATTAGCTACCGACCCATTTCAGTCATTTTTATTAAGAGGATTTACAAAAAGGCGTTTCAGCACTCATATCTACCACTTGCCTTTTGTTACTGATTCTCTGAAAGCTTATACTAATTTAAATCCCAAAATTGATCCGGCTCCAGCCGAAGTATCTGATTTTGTTTCGATTACCGAAAAAGAATCTCTTTGGCAGCGTTACAGGGGTACACTTGGCAAGGATATAGACTGGAAGAAATATAGGAACGGTAGATTGGATTCTTTATAATTATGGCTTAAGTCTCCATCTGAATCTCTCAAAAACCTACAAAAAAAAAGCAACATATTATCTGTTTCTTTATTATAATTTTATACTGGCATATATTTTTATGCTTCTTAAAAAATTGAATTATGGAAGACTCTAAGAAAAACCAGCCGCCAGATACTAAAACAGACGCTTATAGTACAGATAATAATCAAAGTAATGATTACCCTCTATACAAGCCATATCCAGCAGATGAAGATATAACACGCTCTAAAAACAATAATGGTAAAGTAAGTCTGGATACAGATGATAAGTCGAAAAACCAGGATGAATTACATTCCGGCATAGATGAAGATGAACAAGACAATGATGTAAAAATAGTGATGGGTACTGAGGCAGATGTAACTCGTGAAGACTTAAAAAATCTGGAAGAAGCAGATTTAAACATGGACACTATAGACGATGTTAACTTACAGGAAGCTGCTCTTGATGAAACAGATAATGATGGAGAACCACTGAACGAAGGAGGCTTTGATGACGATGAAAGTGGCGATGACCTTGATATACCAGGTAGCGAAGAAGACGACGAAGATGAAGATATAGGAGAAGAGGATGAAGAAAATAATTATTATAGTCTCGGAGGTGATGAACATGAAAACCTCGACGAGGATAATTACAATTCATGATCCAATCAGGAAATTTCAATGGTAGCTGCATTCAGCTTTTTATGATATAGCGCATAAACACCGAACGCGGCTACCATCAATGCTACCCCACCTAAACAAAAGGCAGGCCATCTATTCAAATTCCACAACCAAAGGCCAAAGGCAGAACCTAATGCAGTACCTATAAAAGTGATTGTCATGTAAATGGTATTCAAACGGTTACGTGCTTCAGGGATCAGGGCATAGACTCTTGTTTGATTGGAAACATGTACAGACTGGATACCAAAATCAAGCAAAATAACTCCTGCTATTATTCCAATAATTGAATTCCGCGTAAAGTAAAAAACAATAAAACTTATCAGGTTCATGGCAAGTCCTATCGCAATGGTATCTCGCGGATTTCTTTTATCACCCAACCTTCCGGCAATTGGTGCAGCAGATGCTCCGGCAGCACCCGCTAATCCAAATAATCCTATCTGCCCGCTACTTAGATAAAACGGACCACCTGCCATATATAATACCATAGTAGTCCAGAATGCGCCGAATGTGGCAAATGACAAAGCATTTAATATGCAGGCCTCCTGTAGTACCGGTTGAGGCAATAATTTGATCAATGATTTCATTAATTGCCCCCAATTGCCTTTAAAGTTCGGCTTGCTTTGGGGAAACCTAATGGCCATAATAAAAAGTAAGAGCACACAAATTGCTGCTGCTACCCAGAATACAGCTCGCCATCCTAACCATGCACCAAGCAACCCACTTACAGTTCTAGAAAGCAAAATGCCCAATAATAGCCCGCTCATAATACTGCCTATTACCTTACCGCGCCTTTCAGGATCGGCTAAATGAGCAGCAAGAGGTAAAATAAGTTGGGGAACGACAGTGCTAAAGCCAATACAGAAACTGGCAATCTGTAATACAAGGAAAGATGGAGACAAGGCAGCAGCAGCTAATGATATTATTACAATGGCTGTAGTGAAAAGAATATGCTTTTTACGTTCTATCAAATCACCTATCGGTATAATGAAAAAAATTCCGGCAGCATAACCGATCTGTGTAATGTAATTAAGGCTTGCTGCAATATCCGGTTTAATACCGAAGTCTTTGGCTATCAGTATGATCAATGGTTGACAGTAATATAAGTTGGCAACAATCAACCCGGTACATAATGCCATTATAGCAATATCAGCTTTCTTCAAAAACATGAGCAAAAATAGTAGAATACCATCACCAAGTTTATCAACAATAAATATGATCGCATTGAGAAATTATTCTTACTTCAGCTTTTGATACTTAATTATAATTTTTTGTTATTCTATTTAATAGCAGGAGAAATTCAAATAGTCATTAGTAACTTTATTATCCGCACGCAATCTGGATGTTCATTAAACTAAATAATATGCCGGAAGAAAAAAATAATAATGGCCCGACAGATAGCAATGCTGTTTTAAGGCACGAAGATGATGAATTGGAATACTGGTCGGAAAAGTTCGGTATTACCAAAGAAAAAATAAAAGAAGCTCTTGCAAAGGGAGAAAGCTTAACAAGCACTTTCCTTGATCATTTTAATTTCAGGAAAAAGAAAAAAGGCTAACCACTCCCACCTAAATTACCTCATTATCTCTTTGCCAATTTACTGTTTTTTGCCCCATAGAGAAAATAAACAACCAGCCCCACTACAAGCCATATTAGAAAACGTTCCCAATTGGTAGTACCGGATTCGGATAGCAGATAGGTACAACATAAAAATCCCAATACCGGAATAAGAGAATAATTCTTAACTATGGTAAGAATAGTCGTTACTATAAATACGATTCCAAATAAAAAGAATGGCACTTTCTGATGAATAATTCTCCACGTCACAATGCCCTTATCGTTTGTAAAATTCATATAGCCCTTAAAGCCTCCGGGATAATATTTTTGGAATAGCACAACAGCCGTAATAAATAAGATTGGTACTATCCATTTGCCATTTACATAAGGAGTTTTGAATTTGCTCTGCAAACGGTCTTTACTGTTCTGTAATTTAAGAATACCACCACATACGAGAACAAATGCAAAGAGGGTACCAACGCTACATAAATCAACAACAACTGTTAAATTTAAAAACAGTGCGGGAATACCAACTACAAGGCCAGTTAATACAGTAGAAAAAGAAGGTGTATGAAACCTGGGATGAATACGTGAAAAAATCGGAGGCAGTAAGCCATCCCTGCTCATACTCATCCAGATACGCGGCTGGCCTAACTGAAAAACCAACAATACACTTGCAGTCGCTATGATAGCACTAAACGAAACGATACCTGCTATTCTATTTGCCCATGCACTATGAATATTATTAAAAGCAAATGCAAGAGGGTCGCCTACATTTAATAATTTATAGCTTGTCATCCCTGTTAAAACTAATGTTATTGCGACATAAATAATTGTACAGGCAATCAGGGAATAGAACATACCCTTTGGCAAATCCCTCTGCGCATCTTTGCACTCTTCTGCGGTTGTGGAAATTGCATCAAATCCTATATAAGAAAAGAATACAGCAGAAGTACCACTTAATACACCTGTAATGCCATTAGGAAGAAATGGAGTCCAGTTTGCAGGACGTACATAAAAGATGCCTGCTATAACTACCAATGCAATAATTGCAAGCTTTAAAATCACCATGGCATTTGTGGCGCGCTTCGATTCTTTGATGCCAACATATATCACGGTAGTTATTATTACAGTAATCAGGAAAGCAGGGATATCGCAGATAAACTTAAAATTGCCAAAAGCAGGAGCGGAATGCCAGGCGATCCTTGCGGCATCAGAAGCCATAGCTTTGGCAGTCCAGTAATCCATCGTCAGGTATTCAGGAATATGTACCCCAAACCCATCAAGGAAAGTAGTAAAATAGCTTCCCCATGAGATTGCTACAGCAATATTGCCGATAGCATATTCCATTAGCAGGTCCCACCCTATTATCCATGCTACGATCTCGCCAAAAGCTACGTAAGAATATGTATAGGCACTCCCGGATACTGGAACCATACTGGCAAATTCGGCGTAACACAGAGCTGAAAAACCACACGCAATAGATACAAATAAAAATAATAGCACTATCCCAGGCCCACCATCAAAACTGGCTTTGCCTATAGTGGAAAATATACCCGCCCCCACTACAGCAGCTATTCCCATAAAAGTAAGGTCGCGGACAGTAAGAACTTTATTCAACTTATTGACTTCGTGTCCATCTACATGGCCGGAAGCCATATCCTGCTTAATTCTTTCCAGCGATTTTTTACGGAATAAATCCTGCCTCATTATATTATTAAGTATATAAGTTGGCAAAGTAAAAAGAAAAATACTTAGTAGTTACATTTGAGCTAAAATAGAAGCTATGAGCAAACAAGTGGAAGAATTTAATGAGTATAGGGCGAAAATGAACGAGGTGATCCTGGGTAAAAATAATAAAGTGATCAACCGGCTTTTTAACCTCGATACAAATACTTACGCAGAAGGCGCATTGCCTACACGTACCAAAGAAATGCTGGGCCTTGTAGCGAGCATGGTATTACGATGTGATGATTGCATTAAATATCATTTAGGAAAATGCCACGAAGAAGGCATTGGTACCGATGAAATGTATGAAATATTTGCAGTGGCTAATATCGTGGGTGGTACTATTGTGATACCGCATACACGCCGCGCTGCAGAATATTGGGAAGCGCTGCAGGAAGGTTAATATGCAGGAGCTTTCGCGCCTTTGTATTTCGCTATTACTTCTTCATACAGCTTTTCATAAAGTGGAATGATATGCTGCTTTTCAAAATGGCGGGCATGTTTTATGGCCTCCGTTTTGAACGATTCCAGGCGCTCTTCATTCCCAAGTAATTCGATTGCATGTCTTGTCATATCCAGCACATCGCCTACATCACTGAGGAAGCCGGTTTTGCCATGTATATTTATTTCGGCAAGACCGCCGGCATTTGTAGAAATAACCGGCACTCCGCAAGCCATAGCCTCAAGAGCAGAAAGGCCAAAACTTTCGTATTGAGAAGGCAACAAGAAAAGATCTGTGATGCTCAATATCTCATTCATTTTTTCCTGCTTGCCGAGAAACCTAATGTCGTTATATATATGAAGTGTGCGGGCTAATTCTTCGGCATTTTGCCTTTCAGGACCGTCACCAATCATTAATAATTTGGAAGGTATTACACTATGCACTCCTTCAAATATTCTGATTACATCCTCTATTCTTTTTACTTTTCGAAAATTGGAAACATGCACAAGGATACGCTCATTGTTTGGAGCAAGCATCTTTTTAAAATGCTCCATATCGGTGTATTGAAAACGCTGGACATCCACAAAATTCGGAATGACCCTAATGTCCTTTTCAATATTAAATGTTCTTAATGTTTCTTCGCGTAGATTACTGGACACTGCAGTGATAGCATCCGATTCATTTATTGAAAACTCAACCACCGGTGCATACATTGTGTCGCGACCTACCAATGTAATATCAGTACCATGCAAGGTGGTAATAAAAGGAACATCTTTATTTTGCTTTTTCAGTATTTGTCTTGCAAAATATGCTGCGGAGGCATGGGGAATTGCATAGTGAACATGTAATAAATCAAGATCATTATTTGCGATCACATTAACCATTGTGCTGGCCAATGCTGTTTCATAGGGAGGAAAATCAAACAAGGGATAGGTAGGAACTTTCACTTCATGATAGTAGATATTGGGATGGAAGTTGAGGCGTACCGGCTGCTTATAAGTAATAAAATGCACTTCATATCCTTTTTCAGAAAGCGCCATACCAAGCTCAGTAGCCAATACGCCACTACCGCCAAACGTTGGATAACAAACTATACCTATTTTCATGATGTCTTTAATAACAAATCCGCTGCAAATATCATTTTTCAATATTAATTCATGCAAATAGGCATATTGTTTTTACCAATAACAATTAGCTCATTTTAGCATTTTCAAGAAGGTAAGCTCTTACCATACCGGCATCATCACTGGAAAGCTTAGCTTTATGTACCATGCTTGGCAGGATCTGTTCCCATTGGTCAACAGTTCTTGTTTCAGGTAGTTTTAGCTTATGGCATTTAGCACAATTGCTTTGAAAAATAACCTTTCCCTGGGCTACCTGGTCATCAGTATAGTGTTTTTTCACTTCGTCCACTTTGCCTGCAGGAGTTGTAGCTGTGCTCGCAAATGATGCAGGTATTTTAGGCGAACATTGTGTGAGCAATACTATTGCACCACAAACAGATAATAAAGTAATCAGTTTTTTCATGATATCGAATTTCTATAGTAAAAGTATCGATTTGTAATTAAATTTTGATGTTTGTTTTTGTACAAATTCATAGCAATAAATCTCCAACATGTCCATCATATTATCAAAACAAACATTATTCTATATTCATTCTTCACATTGCATATTAAAACGGGAACATTAATTTTATCACATGAAAAAGCTGCTACCGGTAATTGCATTGATATTGTCAGCATTTACTTCTACTGCCCAGGACTCCACAGTCTTTCACAAAATATCAGACGAAATATTACTGCACGGTACTTGTTACGATAATCTGCGAACATTATGTAAAACAATTGGCAATCGCATCAGTGGGTCGCCACAATCGTTTAAGGCAATTGCATGGGGAGAAAAAGCAATGGAAGAGGCCGGAGCTGATAAGGTATGGCTGCAGCCTGCAGATGTTCCTTATTGGGTACGTGGCAAAGAGTATTTGAAACTGAAGTATGGACATAGCAAATACAAAAACATAACAATGCTATCGCTTGGCAATGCCGTGAGCACAGGCGGTAAAGTATTGGAAGCACCTGTTATCATGGTAAAAAGCTTCGATGAATTAAAACAAATACCTGACGAGCAAATTAAAGGGAAAATAGTATTCTTCGATTACCGTTTCCGCCAGGATATGATTAATACGTTCGAAGCCTATGGAGATGCAGTAAGATATAGAGGTAATGGCCCGGATGCTGCAGAAGCAAAAGGTGCTATTGCTGTTATTATAAGGTCTATGTCGACAGGAGTGGATGATGTACCGCATACAGGCTCTACCCACTATACAGATATGAGCAAAGCCATCCCAGCCGTTGCTATAGGGAATGCAAGTGCGGATACATTGGAAAAAGAATGTGAAGCTGAAAAAGTAACAGCACAAATGGAAACCAATTGTAAAATGATGCCTCAACTCGTAAGATCATATAATGTAATAGGCGAAATAAAAGGTTCAGAATATCCTGATAAAATAATACTTGTAGGTGGTCATCTCGACTCATGGGATGTAGGTGAAGGCGCTAATGATGATGGCTCAGGAGTAGTACAGTCTATTGAGGTAATAAGAGCACTTAAAGCATTAGGCATACGTCCTAAATGTACTATCAGGGCGGTATTATTCATGAATGAGGAAAATGGACTAAAGGGCGGTCTTGCTTATGCTGATTCAGCAAAAGCTAATAATGAAAATCATATACTCGCGATAGAAAGCGATGCAGGCAGTTTTTCACCAAGAGGTTTCGGCTTAGTAATGAACGAAGACCAGAAAGAGCAAATTCGATATTTTAAAAACCTGTTTCTTCCTTATGGGGTATATGATTTTACTCAGGAAGATGGTGGCTCTGATATAAGCCCACTGAAAAAACAAGGTGTGCCTCTGGCTGGTTTGATGCCAGACCCACAAAGGTATTTTGACTACCATCATACTAATAATGATGTATTTGAAAATGTAAACCATCGCGAATTGAAATTAGGCGCTGTAGTCATGGCTCAATTGGCTTACCTCATAAGTGAACATGGATTAAAATAGCTCTATAATGAGTGATGATACTGCTATCTTTAAAAAAGTATTAAAGCGTCCTGCAGCTTTAGTATCAGTATGTATCATTTTACTCACGTGCATCACGGCAATATTTGCTTATGTATTGGCGCCTGACTCTACACCTTATGCAAATAATATTACAGTAGAATTGGGTGCCCGACAACCGGGCTTTACCAAACAATTATTATTTGTACCAAAGAGCAGTGTTCCACAACAAAAAGGAAAATTTATAGAATGGTTTACGGGTACACCTTCTGAATTTAAAACTGTCCCGATCAACTCATACCATTTTGAAAATGGGAATTTAGTAGTGCAGCATTACATAGATGATGGCCTGCAGGATACCATTACTTACGCTATTAGTCAGCTAATACCACAAAATGAAAGACAATTATCTATACAAGCTCAACAATTATATATTGAAAAGCACTTAATAAAAACACGGACATATTATTTTGGAACTGACAGATATGGAAGGGATATTTTATCAAGACTACTAGTAGGTTCGCGGGTAAGTATTGCTGTGGGCTTAGTGGCTGTTATTCTATCATTAACGATCGGAATTATCCTTGGTGCACTTGCGGGTTATTTTGGAGGATGGATCGACGATATAGTGCTTTGGTTCATTAATATTTTGTGGGCTATCCCTACCCTTTTGCTTGTGGTTGCAATTACTCTTACCATCGGTAAAGGTTTTTGGGAAATATTTATCGCTATAGGACTTACCATGTGGGTAGGTGCCGCCCGCCTGATAAGAGGACAGGTACTTGTGCTGAGAGAGATGGAATACATTACTGCGGCAAAAGCGCTTGGATTAAATGATTTCAGGATCATTTTCAAACATATATTGCCCAATATAGCAGGCCCTATAATGGTAATAGCAGCCAGCAACTTTGCTACGGCTATATTAATAGAAGCAGGGCTGAGTTTTTTAGGTATTGGAGTGCAACCTCCCCAGCCTTCCTGGGGACTAATGATAAAGGAGCATTACAGCTTTCTTGTTACCAACAGGCCATTGCTTGCTGTAATACCGGGGTTAGCAATAATGCTGCTTGTGTACGCATTCAATATTTTAGGAAATACCATGCGGGACATTCTGGATGTGAGGGAATAACACTGAATTACCTTATTATCTTTTGTATCAGCCATAGTATTGCTGATAGCAGCACACTTATCAATATCATAGTAGTTATAGGGATATAGACACGTACATTTTCACGTTCAATTCTTATATCTCCGAGCAGCCTCCCCAGGAAACGTAACTTATCGCCTAATAGCCAAATAATTATACCAATAACTACAATAGCCGCGCCCCCAATTATCACCATCTTTCCCAACCTTTCCATAATACAAATTACCTATTCTTTTGCAGAATAAACCCGAATAAAGCATATGTGTTTATCAATTAAATAATCCATTATTTTTGCATTACTTCTTCTTTTGTGGCAAAAGAAAAGCATCGCTAATTTTTTTCGTAATTTTGCACGCTTTATAAATAATTAGATTTAATGCCACGTATTTACCTTGACAATGCTGCTACAACTGCTCTGGATCCGGAAGTGCTTGACGCCATGATGCCTTTTTTTACTGAAAAATTTGGCAATCCTTCTTCAATTTATTCCTATGGCCGTGAGAGCAAACTTGGGCTTGAAAATGCTCGTAAAACAGTAGCACGCATACTCAATGCAAATCCAGGCGAAATCTTTTTTACATCAGGAGGCACTGAAAGTAGCAACACTGCTATTAATGCTGCTATACGAGATCTTGGCTGTACTCATATAATAACTTCTACTATTGAGCACCATGCTACATTGCATACGGTAGAAAATATAGCACATACCGGTCAGGCAAAGCTGAGCTATGTAAGGCTTCTTAAAAATGGCCATATAGATATAAATCACCTGGAAGAATTGTTGGCAGCATATAATGGAAAAACTTTAGTTACGTTAATGCATGCCAATAATGAAATCGGCAACCTGCTAGACATAAATACAGTAGGCGAATTATGTAAAAAACACAATGCTATTTTCCATAGTGATACCGTGCAAACAGTCGGTCACTATCCTTTTGATTTGAAAAACACACATGTTCATTTTATAAATGGCGCGGGGCACAAATTCCATGGCCCTAAGGGTGTAGGCATTTTGTATGTAAATGAGCAGATACAAATAAAGCCTTTGATAAACGGAGGCTCCCAGGAGCGCAACATGCGGGCAGGCACCGAAAATATATATGGCATTGTTGGCTTTGCCAAAGCGCTGGAGCTGGCGACCAAAAGATACCAGGAAGATAGCAGTTACATACAAGGGCTGAAAGAATATATGTCAACAAGGCTGCAGGCTGAATTTCCTGATATGAAGCTTAATGGGGATAGTAATGGCCAAAGCCTGTACACAGTTTTGAATGTTTCTTTCCCAAAAACGGATAAATCCGATATGTTGCTTTTTAACCTTGATATGGCTGGGATTTGCGTTAGTGGCGGTAGCGCCTGTACAAGTGGCGCGAATTCGATAAGCCATGTTATCAAGGCAATATATAATGGTCAATCAGAAAGCCTCGTTCCTATACGATTTTCATTCTGCCGTCATAACACTAAAGAAGAGGTAGAGACTACAATAGAACAACTTAAGAAAGCGGTCTGATAACATTATTAACGTTCAAACCTCTATAAGTTACAGCAAATCTTATAGGGGGTTTTTATAAGTCTGCAATTAATAGTCAGGCACTTTTGTTTTTAAGTTAATTTAAATATATTTACTAGGTATTAAAGTTGCTGAATTTATTGCCTATGTTCAATTCATTACCCAAGATAATTACAACAACTTTTTTGTCGTTTGTATTTATGAATGCAAATGCGCAAGACGAATATTTTGCAAGTGCCAATAATACTACCGGGGGAATTAGCAATATAAGTAAATTACCGGACGTCTGGGCACCATTGCTAAGCAGCAATACGTTCGACCAGATAAACGAACGATACTTTTTTATTGGCATAGGTTCTTCATCTTATTATCATCTTTATACCATTGATGCTACTGATGGGAATATTTTATATGATGAACCATTAACGACACTAAACAGCGGCGATGCCCTTACCAATCTGCAATACGATAAAGCTACAGGAAACATTTATGCTATTCATTGGAAAGTAAATCTAAATGAGGAAGTTTTTGCATCAATAGATCCTGCAAATGGTACAATTACTGATATTAAAGCGCTACCTGATTTAGTATATGTGCAGCCTTGTTACGCTACTATTAATAGTACCAATCATACTTACATATTCAGGGGGCAGGACAATTCTGATTTAAGATTATATACAATAAATATTGCAACAGGGGATATTTTGTTCAGCCCGATAATGGAGAACATCAATCCGTCCGATAGCCTTATGGACATTAAGTATGATGCAGAGCTGAAGCAATTCTTTGGATTACATTGGGATGATCTGAAAGGAAATCAAAATATTATCTCTATTGATCCAAAAACTGGCATCTATATTGTAGTAATGTCTTTATCAGGAGTAAAAGAGATCACTGAATCAAATACAACTTATGATATAACGCACCACTACCTGATATTTAATGGAACAGACCACATAGGTTCTTCACGCCTATACACTATTGAAGTAGATACTGCCAAAGAAATATTTAATCCCTTATTTCCTGTTCTGCCATCTACAGCAGAGAATATGCTTGCACTTGAATATTGTAATGGTCTGGACAATCTATTTGGTCTACATTGGGGAACGGCAACAACAGGCATTAGCAATATTGTAAAAAGCAAAGCTGCAGCTTTCCCTAATCCTTATCAAAATTCAACCAGCATACAGCTTGATAAAACATATTCAGCAATCAATGTTTCCCTATATAATGCTTTGGGACAACAAGTACAAACTGAAAATTATCACAACAATTCAGTATTAACTCTAAAAAGAAATGATCTTCCGGCAGGTGTTTATTTCGCTAATATAACAGCAGATAATAAACAGTTGGAGCCTTTGAGCCTTATAATTAAATAGAATTGTTTAATGATAACCCAAACACATAATCGTTCATAAAATAGCCGTTATCAATATCAATATCTTCCTCCCTTATTAGCATGAAGCCTAGCTTTTCATAAAAACTTTTAGCAGAAATATTATGTCTGTTTACATTAAGGATAAGCTTGGTTGCGCTGTTCCTTTTTATACTATCTATCACATAGCTTACGATTTGTTTTCCTATACCCTGCCCTTGCAAATCCGGAAGCACGTATAGCTTGTGCAGCTTAAATACGCTGGTTTCCACTTCCGAATATGAGGCAAAAGCTATCGGTAAATTATCACTATATACAATTATAAATTTTTGCCCATTACCCATTTGTTGAAGTAGCGCATCAGCGCTATATATCATATCAAGCATATATAATACCTGTGGAGCACCCACAATTGGATCATACGTTTGCGGCCAGATGCGAAAAGCTAAATCCCTGATAATAGATATGTCGTTGGTATTTGCTTCTTGTATGGAAAGCATAAGAATTTCAGTGCCTATTTTTGATATGTTTTGGGGTCTAATGCAGCAGGGCTCCACTGCCTGAGAAATTCTGCAACTTTTGCTTTGCTGTGTCCCTTACCTTCTTCCAGATAACCGGAATTTTGAGTGTGTATTCTGTTACCTTTTGCATCCAATATCACAAAAACGGGAAATCCAAAACGTTGAGGGTATCCTAACCTTGCTAAAACTTTTTCGTTTTTATTATCGTCGCTATAGTTTACATGCACAACAACAAAATTGCTATCAAGTATATTCTTGAGTTCCTGATCTGTTGTTACAAGATTATTAAACCGGGTACACCATATACACCAATTACCTCCTATTTGTATAAAAACATTTTTATTTTCTTTCGCAGCAAGCGATACTGCTTTATTTATATCTGCCTGTGCATTCGCTTTAGGGTTATAGATATGGGATTTTTCTTGTTGCTGTCCTAAACATATTTGGTAACTACTAAATAATAAAAAAGAGAGCGCAATAAAGAGATTTTTCATTGTTCAAAAATAACTAAAACAATAGTGTTCATTATTAATAACTGCATTTATCCCAACTATGAACAAAATAATACATTATCATTTAATTGCATTTATTAAGCAGTCGTTAAGTAATTACAAAGAACGTGTTAACTTGCGGATCAGATTTTAAGAGGAAGGGTTATTGCATAACCTTTGCAGTACAATTTAATTATTAATAACCTCAAACTAAAATTGTGAAAAAAGTACTACCTCTTTCAAAATTGTTGATTTTAGCTGCCTTCTTAACCATGCCGGCAGCAGCATTTGCTACAGTTAAACACGATCCCCCACCAGGTGCTCCCCTTGACGGTGGATTAAGCATATTGCTTATCGCAGGTGCTTCTTATGGAGCAAAAAAAGTAGCTGATAAAAGAAAGAAAAATACCGGTTCTGAAAAATAGTAAACGCCTCTATGCTCGGCATAAAAGAAATTAAAAAAACATACAATGAGTTGCCCTCTAATGTGAAGTTTTTCATTAAAAGGGCAACTATTTTATTTGTTTGCTGGCTTTTACTATATCATCTTATATTAGAACCTATTGGTATACCAGATAACCAATTAACGCAATTGGTACTCTGGAGTACTACAAAAGTGCTGTCTCTTTTTTATGCCAGTGCCTATTATAAAGATGTAATTATTTACATCAACGGTCATAGCACTATATCCATAGTCTCATCCTGCAATGGCCTTGCAGTAATTGCTTTGTATTGGGGATTCCTATTATGTGTACCCACTACCCGCAAAAGGCTTTTGTGGTATGCCCTAAATGGTTTTGTACTCATTTGCGTTTTAAATGTGTTAAGATGCGTAGGTCTGGCAGTAATGACACTGAATAATCATCCGCTGACTGATTTTGCACATCACTATGCTTTTAAGCTGGTAATTTATGGTGTTATATTCCTCTTGTGGATGGCTTACAGCAAAAAGTATCGTTTATGAGTTATAAGTGGCGAATGCTTATTTCAATAATCCTTATCCTTGTTATTTGCTGGATAGATTATTCACGCTTTACAGAAGCACCAATGTCGCTACGGTATCCCGACCATACGAGGAAACTATTTCATATTATTTTCTTAATCGCAATTATACCGATAGGCTATTTTGGCTGGAGTAACCATCCTATCAAATGGCTTAAAAAGATATGGCTTATCTTGTACATCTTGGGTACAATTATTTTATTAGGATTTGGTTTCCTTGGACAAAAATTTGGCTTGTTTAGCGCCGCATTCCTTAAAGATGTTGGAGATTATAGATTGTTTTTCTGTAGTCCAATACCATTCTTTATTTTATATGTGCTTTCCCGTCTTAAAATAGGGTCTAACACCACAAAAAGTTAGCTTTTACCTGTATAGTTTTTTGCAACTTTATCAACTACATTTTTAAAGTCAGCATTGTTTTGCAAGCTGCTGAATGCCGGTTCGGTAGTTAATTGGGATACATCACTGTATCCTAAAGAAGCTGCTTCATTAAGAGAAGAAATTGCCTGTTGTTCGTTTCCTTTTTTCATGTAATAAATAGCTGTCAGGTAAAAACAATCAGGATTTTTGGGATCTGCCATTTTAAAAACCTGCAGACTCTTAGTCGCATTATTTAAATCCCCACCTTCTAACGCGTGATTGGAATTCATATAGCCGATGAGACCCAAGAAATTTAATAATCTTTTGTCCATTTGAGATTCCTGCTGGCTTGCAGCAGTCTGTATATTGTGATTCATATCAGCAATTTTCTTTGTCCACCATTGCTCATCTTGTGCAGCAAATTGTTCTGCTAATTCTTGTTGTTGATTTTGTTCTGTCTGTTGCAATTGTGCCTGTAAAGTCACAGCATCTTTATAGGCCGGACTGGCTGTCATTTCATCCAACTGTTTTTTATATGACGATACATCCTGCAATCCATCCAGAGTTCTCACAATACCTCCCAGCAATTCATGAGCTGCTATCCAGTCTTTTGAGGTTACTGCACTGCCGATACGTTTATCAAAATCATTTTTAAAAATGTTTATTAATGTATCATTTTTAGATTGCAGATTTTCTTTCATAGCGTTCACCTGCATCCAAAGCAATGCTGTTTGAAAATCAGTGGCTAATGCCCAATCATGTATTCCATTAGCAGTAAGTAATTGATGTGTAAAGCCATTCTGGGCAAGAGTCTCATTCAGGCTCTCCATTTCAATTAAATTAAAATCATAATTCCCTACTATACCGAAGTAGTCAAATTTGTTTTGAAATTCATTCCCTGTTTTAGGAAACCCTGCGGCGCATCCTATTACCCCCGCAATTCCATGATCCAGAATAGCGATACTGCTTGCTACCCGCGCGCCTCCAGAAAAACCGGCAGCATATATACGCTTCGTATCTATATTGATCCTTGAACGGGTATCATCCATTAATGCCTTTATAGCATCATTTGTTACCTGCCATTCTATACCGTTTTTTGAAAAATTCGACCCTATCAATATGAATCCATATTTTTCTGCAATGTCTTTATAAGTCCGCACAGGCAAAGAGCCACGCGCATGAGCATCAAAAAAATAGATGCAGGGAAAATTTTTATTAATAGAATAATAAGAAGGCAGATATAACGCAAAGCTCTGCGCATATTGATTTTTGCAGGCTACAGTATCTATTACTTTTCCTTTAACCAATGAATTATCATATTGCGGTGGCGATGTAATAGGAGTTGAATCGGTAGAAGCAATAGTGCTACTTTGATTACCATTTCCTGAACCGCAAGCCGAAAAGTAAACTGCAGCAATAGCTAATGAAATAAATACAATCTTTTTCGTAGGAAACTATTTTACAGATTAAAAAACACCTGACAAATATAGAAAATATTGTTACCTGCAAATGGAAACCGAATATCAATTTATTTTTCGTGCCTCATCATATCTACAATCAGGCCGCCCCAGGTAAAATTTTTTGCTCCGTATCCTTTTCCGTTTAAAGGATTATAGTATTCGCGAAAACCGTTTTCATCAATCAATTGTCTTAATGTCTGAAAAACTTTATTAGCTTCTTTTTCCATGCCTACATTTTTAAAGCAATGAAATAGCAGCCAGTTTGTCAACGCCCATGTTGGCCCACGCCACATAAATTTTGTTTCATAGGGTGAAAATGAATGCTCCGTTTTAGCTACTGATGGAACAGGATATGGAAGGGCGAATTCATCTTTATTAAGTAGATGACGGGTCAGTATTTCTGTAGCTATTTCTTTAGGTACATCTTTTAGTAAGGCAGGTAATGCGATAGTAAATGTCAATACTTTTAGTTTTTTATTGCTACTTCCATGTACATCATAAAAAG
>DATNFP010000066.1:0-3547 GCA_035606335.1 Flavipsychrobacter sp.
TTTTGAAGATGGTACCAACGTAATAGAAATATATATACCAGGTGTGAAGGGAAGTGAGATAAAACTTAAGAGCCTGGACAGGAGCCTGAGAATAGCAGATATAAAGCTGAAAGGTGATACGATAACAGCATGGGCTATGCCCTATACAACCAGCCATAAGATGAGACTGGCGGTAATGAATAAAAAGACCAATAAAGTAATTAAAGAGATAGACTTTTACGGAGATAAAATCCCGGAACCGATAGCACGGGTGGGAAATCTGAAAGATAGTGTAGTGGACAAAAAAGATCTACTGAACCAGAGCGCTATTTTCTTTGAATATCCACATTCATTATACAGCTATCCTTATCGCATAACAGAATACAGATTTACGGCACACTATAGTGGCAAAGACATTTCATTGCCTGCAACCGGTGTATTTATCCCTATAGAAATAAAAAAAATCATTAAGGAAATGCCGTCAAATACAAAGGTTATTTTTACGGATATAGTAGCATCCTGTCCCCAATGCTATCAGCGCCCATTGAGAGATATTAAAATTTTGGTAAGATAGTGCTCCTCAATATATAACATCTTTAAAAATCGTACCTTGCAGACTAAGTCTGCGGGCTTATAGATAATTATTTTCAATGCATCTGGCAGGAAAAAAGATCATTTTAGCGATAACCGGCAGCATAGCTGCATATAAAACTCCTCATTTAGTTCGCTTACTGGTAAAAGCAGGAGCAGACGTGAAAGTGATCGCGACAGAAGCAGCAGAGCAATTTGTAAC
The DNA here is from genome assembly GCA_035606335.1 of Flavipsychrobacter sp. Lineage (GTDB taxonomy): Bacteria > Bacteroidota > Bacteroidia > Chitinophagales > Chitinophagaceae > DATNFP01. Next base: position 773 of record DATNFP010000066.1, read on the forward strand.
CCCATTATCATTATCTACTGTTTCCAAACATCCGGTTTTAAATAAGGTAAGTGAAGGAGCATCATGGAATAACCATGTGGAACTTGGGTTGTGGGCTGATGCTATGATCGTCGCACCCTGCAGTGCAAATACCTTAGCAAAGCTGGCAAATGGGTTGTGTGATAACCTTGTATGTGCCGTATATCTATCGGCACGCTGCCCTGTATTTATAGCTCCTGCTATGGATGAGGATATGTGGCTGCATGCAAGCACACAGGGAAATATAAAAAAAGTGCGCACCTATGGTAACTATATAATACCTGTAACGCATGGTGAATTAGCGAGCGGGCTGATAGGAGAGGGCAGGATGGCAGAACCAGAAGACATAGTAGCATATCTTAACCACTTTTTTTCGGATGAAAATAAACCGCTAAAAGGAACATCGGCTTTGGTAACAGCAGGACCGACATACGAACGCCTCGACCCTGTGCGGTTCATAGGGAATTTTTCGAGCGGGAAAATGGGAGTAGCTATAGCTGAGGCGCTTGCCGACAGTGGCGCCCAGGTGACACTGGTCTTAGGCCCATCTCACCTGCAGCCATATCATGCCAATATCAAAACAGTGCATGTGGAAAGTGCGGCAGAAATGTACAAAGCATGTAATGAAATATTTCCTGCTACACAGATAGCTATTCTAGCGGCGGCAGTAGCTGACTACAAGCCAGAACAAATTGCATCTGAGAAAATAAAAAAGGACGATAATACGTTAGAGCTAAGGCTGATCAAGACTGACGATATACTTGCCTCATTAGGTAAAATAAAGAAAGCAAACCAGACATTAGTAGGTTTTGCACTTGAAACGACGGATGAATTGAAACATGCTACACAAAAGCTGCGCAATAAAAATGCAGACATGATAGTGCTAAATTCACTACGGGATGAGGGAGCCGGCTTTGGGTATGATACAAATAAAATAACTATGCTGGACAATGGGGGGAATGTGTCCCTGCCACTGCAAAGCAAGCAAGAGGCTGCGGAAGCTATTGTGAAACACATATTGGAGTTAAGACATGCTGAAAAAACTATTTAATATAATTGTAATCGTTTGCCTGTTACCTGTGGCCGGTATAGCACAGGAGCTAAACTGCATTGTAACAATAAGACATGATAAGATAACCGGGGTTGATCCACAGGTTTTTGTGAACATGCAACAGGCGATCTCCAGTTTTATGAATGCACATAAATGGACGACCGACCAATTTCAAACAAATGAAAAAATAGATTGCACTGTTGCCTTCAATCTTACTGCCAAGCTGAGTGGTGACAACGACGGCTATGAAGCGACAATGAGCATACAGGCTTCACGTCCCGTATATAATACCAACTATCAAAGCACAACTATCAATTTCCAGGATAGAGATGTGCAATTTCATTATGACCAGTATAATCCACTTGTGTTTGAAGATAATAATGTGGCAGGATCGAATGCGCTTGTTGCTAACCTGCCCGCGGTACTGGCATATTATGCTTACCTGATCATAGGGCTGGATTATGACAGTTTTTCATTACTTGGCGGTAGTGATTATCTTAAGAAAGCGCAGAATGTGGTAAATAATGCACCTGATGATAATTCGATAAAAGGATGGAAGGCAGTGCAGGGCAATAAGAACAGATACTGGATCATAGACCAATTGCTCAGCCCAAGATTTCAGGATGTGAGGAGCTATTGGTACACTTATCACCGTGAAGGGCTTGATGCTATGTATAGCAAACCAGATACAGCCCGACAAAAAATATTAAATGGCATCAGCAAGCTGAGTGAAGTAAATAAGGATAATCCCAGCTCTATCCTGATACAATTTTTCTTTAATGCTAAATCTGACGAGTTTGTAAAAATACTTTCCCAGATGCCGAAGGATTCACGGACACAATATATTAACATGCTATCGCAAATGGATGTGGCAGATATTCAAAAATACAGCAACCTACGATAGAATGAAGAAATATATCCTGCTGCTTTTATTGCCTTTAGCTATTACAGCATGTACTCCTAAAAGTGATCACATACCACCCAAGCAGATGAAAAAAATAATGCTGGATATAAACCTGGCTGAAAGCTATAGCAGCATTTCTAAAAAAGATACCGCTCATAAAATAGCAATCAAGAACCCGGATTCGCTGGCTTTTTATTATAAAGAAATATTAGCCCATTATAAAATATCGCAGCAAGAGTTTGCCCAAAGCATGCAATGGTATAAAGAGCATCCCGAAGATCTTGATTCTATATATGCGGCTATAATACCAGAACTAAGCAAAGACCAGGCGGTAATACAAGCAAAGAAATAGCTTAATTTATTTTAGGCGTTTTAAGGCATCGCACATCAGCTCCATCGCCTTTTTGAGATTATCCATTGAAGTAGCAAAAGAAATGCGGATACAATTGTCATTGCCAAATGCGCTACCACATACAGTGGTAATATGACCTGTATGCAAAAGATACATCGACAAATCTTCGTCGTTATTTATTACAGTGGTCCCATCACTTTTGCCAAAAAAAGAGCTAATATTCGGGAAGGCATAAAATGCACCCTGAGGATTGCTGACCTTAACACCAGGCATTTTAGAAAGAGCATCTATTATAAAATCGCGGCGCTCATGAAAGGCTTTGGTCATTTTTTTCGAAGCATCTAGGTTGCCTGTAAGAGCCACTATTGCCGCACGTTGTGCTATGGAATTGGCTCCAGATGTGATCTGCCCCTGGAATTTTTCGCAGGCTTGTACCAATTGTTTTGTCGC
>DATNFP010000067.1:0-18461 GCA_035606335.1 Flavipsychrobacter sp.
CCAGCCTCGTACTCATGAAATGATAAAATATGCGAAGAAGAAAGGAATTGGCATGGTTATCCTGAATTCCAACGAAACACAAAGGCATGATGTAGATGGAATAGATGCAATGAAAAAATATGCAATGGAGCAAAACTATACGGTGCCTTATCTTGTAGATAGAAATTCGTTAGTTGCTGATGCCTTCGGCGCATCTCATACCCCCGAGGTTTTTCTGTTTGATAAAAATGGTAAACTGATTTACAAAGGCGCTATGGAGGATAATCCTTCAAACCCCGAAAATTCTAAAAAGATGTACCTGAAAGATGCGATGGATGCAATGATGTTAGGAAAGGCACCCAATCCAAATAGCACCAGGTCTATAGGATGCGGCATAAAACGTCAAAGCTAAAACCGATATTTAAAAATAGATATGAATACCGGCAATGCCGGTATTTTTTGTTTGTATACTGTGGTATTATATTTATAGCTCATTGTTTGTCCTTCGATTGATTATTTAATTTATGGCTACCGGTCAGAAACAGGTTTTTTTAACACAATCCGCCACTCGCTGGCAACGCTTTAAGTGGGCAGTAAGGTTTCTTCTCTTTTTGTTATTGTTGGGAATTCTGGTTTTAATAATTGCATTGAAAAAGGTTTACACCCCTGACCTGCCTTCTTTGGCAACAAGTGCAGATGCATATAAAACCATCATGAACAATAACAAACAAGACCTGCTGAAGGAAAACAAGATCTCGGAAAAAGAATATAAGGGGTTTGATAAGTATATAGAATCGAAGGCTAATAAAGGGAAATCCATCAGGTATGTAAGTGCTGCGGATAGCCTCCATTCATTTGGATTACCTATGCGCGCCGCGTTTTACGTTGCGGAGGATGATCAATCTTATTTCTCTCTGAAAAATAATATTACCAGGCTAAATACAATTGTACCACAATGGATATTTATTGATACAACAGCAGATACCGCTTACGTGAATATTGATGACCGGGGCGCTGCGTTAATTAAGGCATCAGGCGCACAGGTATTAGCTATGCTTACTAATTCTGATGGGGGTGATTTCAGTAGTTCGTTAGCTCACAGGATAATACACGATACAGCTAAAAGAAATCGTTTGATTGACGATATAGTTAAGATACTGAAGACAAATCATTTTGCAGGTATAAATGTAGATTTTGAAGAGTCGGATGAAAATAACGATGAATACCTTATTGCATTTATGAAGGCAATGTATCAGCGGTTACATGCAGAAGGGCTGCTGGTAACGCAGGATGTAGAGCCTTACAACGACGATTATAATTTAAAAGAGCTAACAAAATATAATGATTATCTCTTCCTGATGGCTTACGACCAATACGATCAGAATGGCGATCCTGGTCCTATTTGTTCACAAAAATGGATAGAAGGCACAATAAATGATGCAGCAAAAAAGGTCCCGCTAAATAAATTAGTGCTATGTATTGCAGGATATGGGCGCGATTGGCCAAAAAATTCTGTCGCTGATGATATAACTTATGAAGAGGCTCTTAGCATTGCCTCAGAGTCTGATGCGAAAGTAGATTTCGATAATGATACATATAATCTTGATTATACTTATTATGACGACGACAGCATTGAGCATACTGTTTATTTCACTGATGCAGCCACCAATTTCAATACAATGCGCTTTGCTACCGAGTATGGCTTGGCAGGCGTTTCTTTATGGAGGTTAGGAAGCGAAGACAGCAGGCTATGGACTTTCTACAATAAAAGTTTAAGTAGGGCAGCGCTCGATTCATTTAATTTTAATGCGCTCTCAAACGTAGAAGCTAAAAACAATGTTGATTATATTGGTGAGGGCGAAATACTCGATGTAATCAGCACACCAAAGCCTGGTCATATAAATGTTGAAATAGACTCTGATGAATTGCTGGTAAGTGATGAGATCATTGAAAGTATGCCTTCTGTATTTGTCATTAAGAAATATGGTGAAAAGCCTAAGAAAGTAGTATTGTCGTTCGATGATGGGCCTGATGCGAAATATACCCCACAGATATTGGATATATTAGGCCGAGAGCATGTGCCCGCCGTGTTCTTTATGATAGGCATTAACGCCGAGCGAAATATACCATTGGTTAAAAGAGTTTATAATGAAGGGCATGAAATAGGCAATCACACCTTTACTCACCCCAACATTGCAGAAATAAGCGAAAGCCGTGCGATACTCGAGCTGAATGTGACAAGGCTATTACTCGAAAGCATTACGGGCCATTCTACTATCATGTTCCGGCCTCCATACAATGCCGATTCCGAGCCGGAAACAATGGATGAATTGATTCCCGTAGCATTAGCAAAAAAATATAATTACCTGACAGTAGGCGAATCGATAGACCCAAACGATTGGGAAATTGGTGTTTCTGCCGATACTATTTTCAGCAGGGTTGTGCAACAGCAAAATCTTGGTAGTATTATTTTGCTTCACGATGCAGGTGGCAACCGCGATGCTACGGTAAAGGTATTGCCGCGCATAATTAAATATTTTAGAGATAAAGGATATACATTCACCACTGTCGCAGACCTTGTAGGAAAAAGCAAGAGTGAGCTGATGCCTGCTGTGCCGAGGAGCAGCGGTTATTATTTAATCCAAATGAATTATCTCGTAGCTGAATTTGGTTTTTGGGGTGGTCATTTATTGTTTGGCTTATTTGTGGTAGCGATTGTCTTGTCAATAGGCAGGATATTGTTTATGGGCTACCTGGCTACAAAAGAACATTTCCGCGAAAAGAAAGAAAATCTACCGCCGTTAAAAGATAGCCCGTTGGTTAGTATTATAGTTCCTGCTTACAATGAAGAAGTAAATGCAGTTCGGTCTTTAAATAATCTTTTAAAAAGTACTTATCCCAATTTCAATATCATATTTGTTGACGATGGTAGTAAGGATACAACCTACGAAACTGTATTAGCTGCTTTTAAAGACAACGATAAAATAAAAGTATTTACAAAACCTAATGGCGGTAAAGCGTCCGCGCTTAATTATGGTATTGCACAAACAGATGCAGCTTATGTAATGTGCATAGATGCCGATACGCATTTGCTGTCTGACGCTATGGCGCTATTGGTGAAGCATTTTGTAAACCCAAAGATCGGTGCAGTGGCAGGAAATGTAAAAGTGGGCAATGAAGTAAATCTGCTCACAAAATGGCAAAGCATAGAATATATTACAAGTCAGAATTTCGATAGAAAAGCATTCTCCTACATTAATGCTATCACAGTTGTGCCCGGAGCTATAGGTGCTTTCCGTAAATCTGTTATAGAAGAAGCCGGTGGTTTTACAAGCGACACTTTTGCTGAAGACTGCGATCTTACTATCCGCATTCTGCGTGCCGGATATATTATTAAGAATGAAAACAGCGCTATTGCTCTTACTGAAGCTCCTGAATCAAGGAAAATGTTTCTCAAGCAGCGTTTCCGTTGGACATTCGGAGTGATGCAATCCTTTTGGAAAAACAGGGATGCCTTGTTTAATTGGCATTATAAGGGCCTTGGATGGGTTGCGCTGCCTAATATTTTGGTCTTCCAGATATTGATACCACTTATTGCTCCTTTGGCTGATTTCTTTATGCTGATAGGTTTGCTTACAGGAAATGCGCTTGTTATTTTGAAATATTATGGCATTTTTATGTTGGTGGATGCGCTTGTTGCTTTGGTTGCATTCCTTTTTGAAAAAGAAAAGGTTTCAAAGCTCATTTGGCTCATACCTCAGCGACTAGTATATCGTTGGCTGATGCTATATGTATTATTTAAAGCCTTGCGCCGCGCTATAAAAGGTGAGTTGCAAAGCTGGGGCGTATTGAAACGTACCGGGAACGTACAGGAAAATCCTCGCCTTAAATCGTTTAAGATTTAATTTTGCGGAATAAAGATGAGCACTGCAGAAAATTCAATATTGGGATTGAAGATGCCTACAGACCCACGTTGGGCAGACCTGGCATCGGTTTCACTCGAAGAAATACTTACCGATCATGCCTTCTGTGAACAGAAAGCTGCGACACAATGTATTTCGCTTATCCAGAAGTACCCTGAAAAGATAGAATTGGTAAATGCGCTATCCCCAATAGTTACTGAAGAGTGGGGGCATTTCAGAATGGTATGGACAGAAATGAAAAAACGTGGCTATATATTGGGGAAGCAGCGTAAGGATGATTATGTAAACTTATTGCTACAGCATGAACCAAAAGGTATTCCGGGTGATGAAAAGCTATTGCATAAGCTGATGATCTGCGCGCTCATCGAGGCCCGTAGTTGTGAGCGTTTTAGATTACTTTCTGAAAATTTAAGCGACGAGACATTGCGAAAATTCTATTATAAATTTATGGTCTCAGAGGCTGGTCATTACCGGTTGTTCATAGATCTTGCTGAAAGATATTACCCAGTTGAAAAAGTCCGCAAAGCCTGGCAGCAATGGCTGAATATAGAAGGCAAGGTTTTAACTCAGCTTACTCCTCGCCCGGACAGAATGCATTAATATTTCTTCTCTGAACTTGTCCACATAATTTGTCAAGATAAATGACAATTATGTAACTTTAGGACAATGTTATACGCTAAAAACTCAATAACCACAAACAAAGAAGCAATTGTCATGTATCTTGACATGAATAGTTTCTTTGCAAGTTGTGAGCAGCAGTTAATGCCGGAATTGCGTGGAAAGCCTATTGGAGTAACTACCCATGATAGCCCATATTCCTGCGTAATTGCCCCATCTGTTGAAGCAAAAAAATTTGGTGTTAAAACAGGAATGCGGTTGAATGAAGCGAAGGTATTATGTCCCCAGATAATCCAGATCCTTACTCATCCCCATCATTATCGCAGGATACATGTGGACATAATGAAGATATTGAATAGCTATTGCGATGATGTATTGGCAAAGAGCATAGATGAGGCAGTAATGAATCTTACCTCTTATAGACTGGTGTATAAAGACCTTATAGGACTGGCAAAAAAGATAAAAGCAGACATAGCGGAAAAGTATGATTATCTGAAGTGCTCCATCGGTATAGCTCCCAATGCTTTTCTTGCCAAGCTGGGGACTGAATTACAAAAACCTGACGGTCTTGTACAGATCACTCCTGAAAATGTAGATGAGCATCTTGCTAAATTAGAGCTGACTGATTTGCCCGGTATTGCATCAAGAAATGAAAGACGGCTGAAGATGGTAGGCATTAATAATCCACTGGAAATGCGACATACTTCGCAGGCGTTGCTAAGAAAGGCTTTTGGTGGTATTGTTGGTTATTATTGGTACAGCAGGCTCAATTTTGGAGAGGTTGATCTTTACTCTAATGATTTCCGTACCATGAGCGCTACCCGTACGGTATCGCAGGCGCAGCGCGAATCAAAACAATCGCTGGAATCATTGCTGATATCATTATGCAGCAGGCTGGAACAACGCATGGTGAAGCAGGAAGTATTTTGCAAGGATGCTTCTTTTTTTGTAAGGTATAAAACGCATACAAGCTGGGATGTGGCTATTCGTTTTGCTCAGCCGCTGCAGGATGCCATAGAACTGCGCAGGTATATTAAAGAACGCATACAAGAATTTGAAAAGGCTAATCCTAACTATCCTATCCTTAATGATAAGGTACAGCAAATGGGAGTAGCGATACAAAATTTTGTTACCGATAAGGCTTTACAATACAGCTTGTTTGATAATCGTATCAGGCACGATGTATTGCGGAAGGCAATGTATAATATCAAGGACAGGTATGGGAAAAACATTGTTCGTAAAGCATCCGAGATGTTCGAACCAAATGTAATGAAAGACGCCATAGGCTTTGGTTCTGTAAAAGACTTATATGTAGAAGGAGATTGCCTTAACCAATATGCATTGGAAGAGGATTATTAAATTAATTAAACGTGTAAAGGATAAGGGAGAATTGTTATGATAAACCAGAAAGCAAATGACCGCTTTGAAAAGGGCAGGGGAGCACAATACAATCCTAAAAATAAATTCCTGAAAGGAGAGTATATACAGGAACATGTAGAGGCTATAGATGATTGGGAGCAGGAGGACCGTAAGACAGAGTATATATTCGACGAAAGCAAAACAGTAGTTAATGAAGTGAAAAGTCCCGATGTGGGGATGATGTTTTCTCTAAACCCTTACCAGGGTTGTGAGCATGGTTGTATCTATTGTTACGCACGTAACTCTCATGAGTATTGGGGCTATAGCGCCGGTGTGGATTTTGAAAGTCGCATAGTGGTGAAAAAAAATGCACCACAACTGTTACGTAAATTCTTCGAAAATAAGAATTGGAAACCTGCTCCTTTATCTCTTTCGGGCAATACAGATTGCTATCAGCCTATAGAGCGCAAAATGCGTATAACACGGCAGTTGCTGGAGATATGTCTTGAGTTTCGCAATCCTGTGGGTGTGCTCACAAAAAATGCCTTGGTATTGCGTGACCTCGATATTATAAAGGAGTTGGCAAATCTTAATCTTATCCGTGTATTTACTTCTATCACTTCTCTTGATGAGGATCTCAGGAAGGTGATGGAGCCTCGCACTGCAACTTATAAATCACGGTTAAAGGTAGTAGAGACGCTTTCAAAAAATGGTGTTCCTACAGGTATTATGAATGCTCCTCTGATCCCCGGGTTAAATGATATTCACATGCCTGCGGTGTTAAAAGCAGCATCAGAAGCCGGGGCAAAATGGGCCGGATATACGGTCGTAAGGTTAAATGGAGCCATTGGCGGTATCTTCCACGATTGGCTGCATAAAACATTTCCCGACAGGGCAGCCAAGGTCTGGAATTTAATTTGCGCTTGCCACGATGGACAAGTGAACGATAGCCGCTGGGGCACACGCACTGTTGGAGATGGAAAATTTGCAGAATTGATCAGAGCTCAATTTCAATTATACTGTCGTAAATATCACCTGAATGAAGGCCACCTGGAAATGAACACAAATGATTTCCGAAGAATTAAAAATGGCCAGCTACCCCTATTTTAAAAAAGTAAGCCTTGCGATCAGCAAGGCTTACTTTTTAAATTAATGTTTTCCGTGAATTACTGTTGCCTCTTCCAGCTCCAGCACACCTAAATATCGCTCGGCATCGAGAGCTGCCATACAGCCGCTACCTGCTGCTGTTACAGCTTGCCTGTATATTTTATCTTGTACATCACCACAGGCAAATACTCCTTCAATATTTGTCTTTGACGAATTAGGCTGTGTGATCAAATAGCCTTGTTCATCCATATCCAGCCAACCTTTGAAGAGCGATGAATTAGGTTCATGCCCTATAGCAACGAAAAATGCTTTTACAGGGATTGAAGTTGCCTCATTTATTTTGTTGTTATGCACCTTTACAGCCTCTACCTTATGCTCTCCTACCACTTCCTGTGTATCAGTGTTCCAATATACCTTGATGTTTGCCGTTTTAAATACACGTTCCTGCATTACTTTGCTTGCGCGCATTTCACCCTTGCGTATCAGCATGTGTACGGTACTGCATAATTTAGAAAGATATAATGCCTCTTCGCATGCTGTATCTCCTGCACCAACAATTGCTACTTCCTGGCCTTTGAAAAAGAAGCCATCACATACAGCGCATGCAGAAACTCCATGACCATTCAGTCGTTGTTCTGATTCCAGGTTCAGCCATTTGGCCGACGCCCCTGTTGCTATTATTACTGCATCAGCGTCTATCCATTTATCTTCATCTATTTCCACTTTATAAGGACGGCTTGAGAAATCCACTTTTGTAGCCAATCCCCAGCGTATATCCGCACCCATGCGTTGTGCCTGTTGCTCAAAATCTACCATCATTTGGGGTCCCATTACACCATTGGCATAGCCGGGGTAGTTTTCTACTTCAGTGGTAATGGTTAATTGTCCGCCTGGTTGTAATCCCTGGTATAAAACCGGTTTCAGGTTGGCACGTGCGGCATATATTGCTGCGGTATATCCTGCCGGTCCTGACCCTATAATGAGGCAATGTACTTTTTCTGTTTCAGTCATATATTCTTACGTATGCAATTTAATTTGGTAAAAATGCGAAAGAATTGCCAATGCAGCAAAACTTCTGTTTAGAAAACAGTTATAGTCGTATCAATTCAAACTTATTAATGTGTAATTATAAGTGTTGTATTGGTGCTGCCATATGCTGCCCATACTCCAAGGGCGCCATTGCTGATGTTACTTTGCACGTTTATGGGAGAGGCAAACGGATTGCCAACAACATTAGTAGCATATTGAAATGTTTCCCAGAAATTATAAACGCCTTTGTCTATAGAAGCCCATTTTACGGTAACTGTATCGCCTATAAAAAAACGTCTGGCCCAGCCACTATCGGGATTTTGAGTATTATGTCCGGGAAAAATGGGGAAATTTACCGGAGCGCCATTGGTAACTTCGTCAGAATAGGTATCCCCAGCAAAGTAAGGTTCACTATTCCTTTTCGTGAAGTATTTCACATAGTTCCCGGGTGTATCAGGATCTGTGAAATTAATGAACAGTGATATTTCAGTCGGGTACTTAGAGTCTGTTTGTATCGGAGGCTTGGTTGTAAGGGAATCAATATGCATCGGCGTCGGTATTTTGGCAGTTGATGTATATGTTTTCCCATTATAGTTTATTGTTAAGGTGTACGATCTTCCTATTTCTCCTACAAAGCTGAATGAGCCGGGATCTGAGCTATCTATTGTATATACATAAAAGTTATAGCTTCCCCCCGTGTCCAGAGTATATTCTCTTAGTGTAATTGTTCTGCTGCTATCCGAGACCGTTACGTTTGCCCCATGCACAAAGCTACCCTCTATGGTACTTAGGTCTATTTGTGAAAAGAAACTTTGTGATGTTGTAAGCACAACAAATGGTGGCAATCCGTTTTCTATCTGTCCTTCCACTACCAGGTTGCTGGCTCCGGAATTCAAATGAATATTTACCTGCTTTTCACAGGAAAGAAGCGTAATGCTGAGAACAAAAGACGCAATTATTACGTATGCAAATGTATTTGTAAGTTTTCGTGGCTTAGGCATATCAATAATTCCATATAACAACGTAAAATTAAGCTAACTGTTGTATAACCTATGAAACTGATAATTATTAATCGGTAATATACTTGCCATCAACACCATACATTACCGGGAGCAGCTTATGATTTTTTTCAAAGTAGTCGTAGCCTGTTTTTAGATTCACCCAAAAACGTTGTTTTGCAGTATCACTTGCATATTCCCTTCCTAAAAAATTAAGGCCTGCTCTGGTAAAGCGCACAGGAAGAATATGAACAGGAATATATGTTTCGCCGCTTAATTTGGCATTAAGACAAATTATGTAAAGCTCTTGTATTACATCATCTGTCATTGGCATGCAACCAATAGTAACACAGCCGCCATGTATGTAAATATCGCCACCTGGATTCTTCTTGTCACCACACATCATATCCGAATAGTTAGGATAGTTTAGCAACATCGCCAGGTAAAAGTCACTTTTGGGATTGAAGTCCTCAATAAAATAATATCCTTCGGGCACCTGCCTGTCTCCTTCCGTACGCTTAGGTCCTAATATGCCCGATAATGCACAAATACGATATGTCTTTATGAGTTTATATTCGCTATTGTCATCATTTCGCGCCCACAATTCCATCTCATTTTGAGATTTAAAAGTGCGTAGATAGATGTTTTTGCAGGGATAATTAACACCATGTTTTGCAAACATTTTTTGCAGACTGTCATTGTACTTGGTATATGCCTGCGAAACGCGGTTAAAGGAAAATTGAAAATTGCGGAAAGTCTGTACTTCATCCTGAGCATAAGATGTAAATGCTATCATACAAAACACAATACCTGCTAAAAGGGCATGAAGCTTATATTTCCTCATAAAAAAATAAAACCTAAAGTATAAAGAATAAAGAATTAATATCCCTGTTGATAGATTGTAATAAAACTATTATTACAATATTTACACAAAAATAGGAATAAACAGTTAAAATATTTTGCTAAAAAACACAAACCCCGGCATTGCCGGGGTTTAAACATTATAAAAAACAATATTATAAATTACCTCTTTTCGCCTGTTCTCTTTCTATAGATTCAAACAGTGCTTTAAAATTACCTGCACCAAAGCTTTGTGCTCCTTTGCGTTCAATGATTTCAATAAATAAAGTAGGTCGGTCTTCGATAGGCTTCGTAAATATTTGTAATAAATATCCTTCATCATCGCGATCTACCAATATGCCTAATTCCTGCAATGGGGCGATATCTTCATCAATCTTTCCTACACGGTTCAATAGGTCCTCATAATAAGTTGCGGGTGTATTTAAGAATTCTACGCCACGTGATTTTAAATTTCTTACTGTAGAAACAATATCTTTTGTGGCAATAGCAATATGCTGCACCCCTTCTCCTTCATAAAATTCAAGATATTCTTCTATCTGCGATTTTCTCTTTCCTTCGGCAGGTTCATTTATCGGGAATTTTACATACCCGTTGCCATTGCTCATTACTTTACTCATTAGCGCTGAATATTCAGTATTGATTTGCTTATCGTCAAAAGACAGTATATTCACAAAACCCATTACATCTTCATACCATTTCACGGTTTCATTCATTCTGTTCCAGCCTACATTGCCAACACAATGATCTACATATAGCAAACCAGCTTCCGATGGATTATAGTTACTTTTCCAGAGTTGATAGCCTGGCAGGAATGGCCCATTGTAATTTTTACGTTCCACAAACAGGTGTACTGTTTCACCATAAGTATAGATACCACTCATTTTTACCTCGCCATATTCATCGATAAGCGTTTTAGGATCCATATATGGCTTGCCGCCTCTCCTAGTTGTTTCTTCAAATGCCTTATAAGCATCATCTACCCACAATGCCAATATCTTCACACCATCGCCATGCTTATAGATATGTTCGGAGATAGGGCTTTCAGATTTCAATGGTGTAGTAAGCACCAGGCGTATTTTACCTTGTTGCAACACATAAGAGACAACATCTCTTACTCCTGTTTCAGGGCCTGCATAGGCAACAGATTGAAAACCGAATGCTGTCTTGTAAAAGTGTGCAGCTTGTTTAGCATTTCCTACATATAGCTCTATATGGTCAGTACCATTTATAGGCAGGAAATCTTTTGCTGTTTTCATTTTTTGGCTCGCGGTCATTGTTTCCATATTCTGATATTTTAAAATTTTAGGTGATCCTATTTTAAAAAAGAATTATTCTATCCAGCTCATCACATAGCTATCATCTTCTATTGCTAAGGCATCGTCTGTTATATTCAAAGGATGGAAAGTATCTACCATCACTGCCAGTTCCTTGGTTTCTTTCGCCCCGATGCTTTTTTCTACCGTTCCCGGATGCGGGCCATGTGGTATACCGGATGGATGCAAAGTGATCATGCCACGTTCCACATGCTTGCGACTCATAAAGTCCCCATCCACATAATAAAGCACTTCGTCACTATCTATATTGCTATGATTATAGGGCGCGGGAATTGATAACGGATGGTAATCGAACAAACGAGGTACAAATGAGCATATCACAAAATTATTTGCATCAAATGTCTGGTGCACTGGCGGTGGCTGATGCACACGTCCTGTTATCGGCTCAAAATCGTGAATGCTTAATATAAAAGGATATTCATAGCCATCCCAGCCGATCACATCAAATGGGTGTGTTCCATACCATATAGGATATAACAAACCACGCTTTTTTATTTGTATTAAAAATTCTCCTTTTTCATCCATAGTTACAAGGTTTTGAGGTTTTCTCAAATCTCTTTCACTATAGGGAGAATGTTCCAGCAGTTGTCCGTATTTGCTGAGATATCTTTTAGGAAAAGTAACCGGGCTATACGATTCTATAATGAACAGCCGGTTGTCTTTACTATTAAATTCTATTTGATAAATAGTACCTCGTGGAATTACAACATAGTCACCATAGCTGAAAGGCAACTGTCCATATTGTGTCTTTAATGTACCTGAGCCTTCATGAATAAAAAGCACTTCATCAGTATCTGCATTTTTGTAAAATACATTATCTGATAGGCCATTTTGAGGTGCTGCAAGTGTTAATTGCACGTCATTGTTAAATAATGCAACCTTGCGGCTTTTTAAATAGTCAGCCTCAGGGCTTATTTTAAAACCCTGGAAGCTTCTATGCTTCAGTATACTATCAGTAGCAGCTTTGGGAGCAATATTTGTTGGAGTATCAACCTTTACAATCTTGGTAGGTGGGTGCAAATGGTAGAGTAGCGAATAGTTCGAAGAAAATCCTTCTGTACTAAACAATTGTTCTGAATACAGGCTTCCATCCGGCTTGCGAAACTGTGTATGACGCTTATGTGGTATATCTCCTAACGAAAAATAATGAGGCATTGCGGCTTATTTTTTCAAAATTACGATATTGCCCTGCTTTTACAATGGCATATAACTAAAATCATAAAAATGAAAGCCCCATTTGTATCAGACCGATAACAAACCCCAAAACACCGCCTATTAACTCTATAAATCTGAATTCTTTACTCATCACATTTGCCAGTATCTCTTCCAGCTTATCTGATGAAAAATTTGATACCTTTTCTGTTACCATTTGCTCAATATCCACTCTACTGCTTAATGAATCTGTGTATTGGTGTATTATCTGCGGCAGCAGTAATTCTATTTCCTCCAGCATACCTTCTTTAATTTTTTGCATTGTGCCTTCTCCCACAAACATGGAGATGACAGGTAGCCTTTCTTTTAGCTTAACCTGCAAAAAATTATCGAGGTGTTTTTCAATGGTAGGGGTAAGGGCTTTTAATTGTTCCGGTTCTTTAAGAAGTATAGCAATTTCATCAAAATGTATCAACTCAGATGCCACTACACTTCCAAGCTTAGCGGCAAATTGCTTCTGCCGTTTTGGGAAGATCCCCTGTATGGTAATACCCAAAAACCGTTTGGGATTTTTGGGATGAAACAGCATATATATCGCGATCCATGTGGTGAACCATCCTGTAAAAGCAGCTACAAAAGGTTGTAGCCAAAACATTATACTATTCATGATAAATTGATCCAGTACCTGGGTTGCGAAGATAATGGATGTTATTAACTGATAGATCAGAATTGATACATAAAAAAATCCGCTGGTCTTATAAGGCCAGCGGATGACTATATTTAAAATAACTTTTTTATTCTGCGTTTATGCCTCCGCCTGTGTGCACATTATGTGCTTTGTGGAAACCAAAACAATAACGGATACCTGCAGTGACGGGATAAGCTACAACACGATAATGCAAATAACTGTAAGGTTTAAAAACCGGAGCATGTGCGGAATAATCAAGATCAAAATCACGAACAGCAGCTTCTATATTAAAAGCAAACCTTTTGCTGAAATTATAGGTATAGCCAACCTGTAAGCCAAATACAGGGCCTACACCACCATCGGGTGCTATATAGTCTGCCGATGGAGAAGGAGTATTTTTATTAAAGTTCCTTGCAACAGATACCCCTATGCCAATTCCTCCATAGAAATAACCATACCTGGTATAAAATTTCTTGTTCAAAACAGCATCTAATGCAGTCGTTACTTTTGAATAAATGAACTGTTTTCCGTCTGTGCGTCCGTCTATAACTTTTCTGCCATTCAAATAATAATCAGGAGAAGTGCGTGATAGCTGCAAAACATTTGCATCTATTCCTATTTGCAAATTATGCCCAATGTTTACCAGTGCGAAGAAACTGGTTGCGTAATTTATTGCAATGCCGTCGCCTTTATATGCCAGGTTGTTGGTAGCCTTGCTGTTTATGCTGGCTCCCATATTCGCTCCAAATTCAATTTTTTGAGCAAAAGCCGGTAGAGTAGTTAAAATGAATAATGGAAGTAATAATCTTTTCATAGAATGCTATTAACAAATAACAGAACTAATATAAAAATAAAAAATTTCTGTTACAATATAATAAATTTTTATGAAATTATTCCACATTTATTCCACAATTATCAGAAAAATAATGGTTTACTATATCCTCCGAAAGGCAATTTGTTATAAATTATCGCTGGCCAATTAGGTTTTTAAGATAACTGCCGTAGCCGCTCTTTTTATAGGTATCCGATAGTTTTTCCATAAAACTGTCATCTATCCATCCGTTGCGGTAAGCTATCTCTTCTATACAACCTATTTTTAATCCCTGTCTTTTTTCTATTACTTCTATAAACTGACCCGCTTCCTGCAGCGAATCGAAAGTGCCAGTATCCAGCCATGCTGTTCCTCTATCTAATACTCCTACTTCCAGCTTGCCTTTTTCTAGATATACTCTATTTACATCGGTTATTTCGAGCTCACCACGATGCGATGGTTTAATTGCTTTGGAAATAGCCACAACTTCGTTATCATAAAAATATAAACCGGGTACAGCATAGTTAGATTTTGGATGCTCAGGTTTTTCTTCTATGCTTAATACTTTAAAGTTTTTGTCAAATTCTACTACACCATATCTCTCGGGGTCATGCACCTGGTATGCAAAAACAACAGCACCATCAGGATTTACTTTATTGTGAAGTAACGTGCCCATGCCTGAACCGTAAAAAATGTTATCACCAAGCACTAATGCAACAGGATCTTTTCCAATAAAATCTGCTCCCAGGATAAATGCCTGTGCAAGTCCCTCAGGTTTGGGTTGTACCACATATTCAAACCTGCAACCAACATTGCTTCCGTCTCCTAACAGTCTTTTAAAAGCTTCCTGATCTTCGGGTGTAGTAATGATCAGTATTTCATTAATCCCTGCCAACATAAGCGTGGAAAGCGGATAGTAGATCATCGGTTTATCATAAACCGGCATTAATTGTTTGCTAACCGCTATTGTAAGCGGATAGAGTCGTGTGCCGGATCCTCCGGCCAGAATGATACCCTTCATTAATTATTTGCGTATTGGGTCTGATAATATTTTTGATAATCACCTGATGTAACATGGTCCAACCATTCCTGGTTATTAAGGTACCAATCTATGGTTTGACTCAAGCCTTCCTCAAATGTAACCGAAGGTGACCATCCTAATTCATTTTTTATCTTGTTTGCATCAATAGCATATCTGCGATCATGCCCCGGACGATCTTTTACATAAGTGATCAATTGCTCTGACTCACCTTTTTGTCTTCCCAGCTTTTCATCCATTTCCTTGCAGAGCAGTTTTATCAGTTCTATATTTTGCCATTCGTTGAAGCCGCCTATGTTATAGGTTTCACCGTTCTTGCCATTATGATATACCATATCTATTGCTCTTGCATGATCCACCACATATAGCCAGTCGCGGGTATATTTTCCATCACCATAAACAGGCAATGGTTTTTTATTGCGAATGTTATTAATGAAAAGCGGTATTAATTTTTCAGGAAATTGATTAGGACCATAATTATTAGAGCAATTGGTAATTACAAATGGTATATTATATGTATTGCCATACGCACGTACTATATGGTCAGACGCTGCTTTGGAAGCAGAGTAGGGCGATTGTGGATCGTATGCCGTTGTTTCAAGGAAAAATCCTGTTGCTCCTAATGAACCATATACTTCATCTGTGGAAACATGATAAAATCTCTTGCCTTCATAATTGCCTTTCCAGGCTGCTTTTGCTGCATTCAACAAATTAGCTGTCCCCATTACATTGGTTTGGATAAATGCATTGGGATCAGTTATCGAACGATCTACATGACTTTCAGCAGCCAGATGTATAACGCCATCAAACTGGTATTGCGCAAACAATTCATTTATTTCATCTGCATTAGTTATATCTACTTTGGCAAATGTATAATTTGGGGCATCTTCAATATCTTTTAGGTTTTCCAGGTTGCCGGCGTAGGTGAGCGCATCAAGGTTTACGATCCTGTACTCTGGGTATTTCTTTACGAACAATCTTACTACATGAGAGCCTATGAAACCTGCTCCACCTGTTATCAGCAATGTTTTATTCATGCCGTGAAAATAATTTATATTAATGAATGCTAAAATTAATTAATTACAAATAAGAAAGCTTTGCATAACCAGTGGTCATACAAAGCTTTCTCGTAAAAGTAGTTTTATACAAGTTTAAAGTTTTCTATAAACTTCGTAGTAAAGTTTCCTTTTCTAAATTCTTCATTCTTCATTAGTTGCATATGGAAGGGGATAGTTGTCTTCACGCCTTCTATTACATATTCGCTTAGTGCTCTCTCCATAGTATTTATAGCCTCTTCTCTTGTTTGAGCTACTGTAATGATCTTAGCGATCATAGAGTCATAATATGGAGGTATTACATAACCTGCATATATATGCGAATCTATGCGTACGCCATGTCCGCCCGGTGTGTGCAGGATAGTTATCCTGCCTGGGCTTGGACGAAAATCATTATATGGATCTTCAGCATTGATACGGCATTCTATCGCATGCATCACCGGTTCGTAATTACGTCCGCTGATAGGCACACCTGCCGCTATTTTTATTTGTTCTTTAATCAGGTCATAGTTGATCACTTCTTCGGTTACACCATGCTCTACCTGTATACGTGTGTTCATTTCCATAAAATAGAAATTCCTGTGTTTATCCACCAGGAATTCTATCGTTCCCACGCTTTCATAATTAATGGCCGATGCAGCTTTGATAGCGGCCTCTCCCATTTTCTGACGAAGTTCAGGTGTCATGAATGGAGAAGGCGATTCTTCTACCAGTTTTTGATGTCGGCGTTGTATTGAGCAGTCACGTTCGCTTAGGTGGCATACGGTGCCAAATTGGTCGCCTGCTACTTGTATTTCTATATGGCGTGGCTCTTCCACAAACTTTTCCATATAGATACCATCGTTTTTAAATGCTGCTCCTGCTTCTGCTTTTGCGGTATCGTAGGCTCTTTCCAGTTCACTTTCTTCCCATACTACGCGCATCCCTTTGCCGCCGCCGCCAGCTGTTGCTTTTAGTATTACGGGGTAGCCCATTTCAGCAGCAAGTTTTTTTGCCTCCTTTACGCTTTCCAGCAGCCCTTCCGATCCAGGTATTACAGGCACTCCTGCCTTTATCATTGTTTCTTTGGCCGTGATCTTATCGCCCATGGAGCGGATCATATCGGGAGTAGGGCCAATAAATTTAATATTGTATTGAGCGCATATTTCTGCAAAATTGGCGTTCTCCGCAAGGAAACCATATCCCGGGTGTATAGCATCAGCATTGGTAATTTCTGCTGCAGCCATAATATGGGGAATATTTAGATAAGAGTCACTGCTTTGAGGTTTGCCGATACAAACTGCCTCGTCTGCGAAACGTACGTGCAGGCTGTCTTTATCGGCAGTAGAGTAAACAGCTACGGTTCTGATACCCATCTCACGACAGGTACGGATAATGCGTAATGCAATTTCTCCACGATTTGCTATCAGTATTTTTTTAAACATGTTTTCTAATTTCTCAGGTGCAATTTTTTTTAGAATTGCACTAATAAAAATTATTTAGGCTCATTTACCAATGAACATCCTTAAACATTCATCAGGTAAGCGAGCCTTTTAAATAAAAATATTATGGTTCAACCAGGAACAGTGGTTGATCATATTCTACAGGCGATGCATCATCTACAAGCACTTTTACTATTTTACCACTCATCTCACTTTCTATTTCGTTAAATAGTTTCATTGCCTCTATAATACATAACACTTGTCCCTGTTTTATCTCATCACCTATATTCACAAATGATGGTTTATCCGGCGATGAGCTACGGTAAAAAGTGCCTATCATCGGAGATTTTATTGTAATGAATTTGTCTGTATTTGTTGCTGTAGGCTGTGCTGGGGCAGATGGTGCAGTAGCTTGCGCAGGCGGTGCTTGTTGCTGTACTTGTGGTGCCATCTGGTACATTGGGGCAGGTACCTGGGCAGACACATATTGAGTTTCGGGGGCTTGAGCTTGTTTTATAGTGATCTTAAATTCACCTTCTTCAATGCTCAGTTCGCTGATGTTCGATTTGTTGATCGCCTTGATCAGCTCTTGAATTTGTTTGAACTCCATGAGTGGTTGTTTAAAAATAAGTTTGAATAAAGAATTATTCCTTTACACGTTCTACATACGCACCGGTACGGGTATCAATTTTTATTAGTTCATCAGTATCTACAAATAGTGGCACCATTACAGTGGCGCCTGTTTCTACAGTTGCAGGCTTCAATGTGCGGGTAGCTGTATCGCCTTTCAATCCTGGCTCAGAATAGGTAATACGCAAATTCACATGTGGAGGTAATTCCACGCTCATGGGTTGTTCTGTTTCAGTATTTACCAATACAAAGCATTCCTGCCCGTCTTTATACAATTCAGGACGATCTATCATGGATTCGCTCATTACTATCTGCTCAAAACTCGAAGTATCCATCAGGTTAAAGCCACTTTCATCCTTGTACAGGAACTGGTAAGGGCGGCGTTCTACACGTACAGGAAATACGTTGTCTCCTGAATTCCAGGTATGCTCTATCGAACGGTTATTGTCTACTCCTT
>DATNFP010000068.1:0-17446 GCA_035606335.1 Flavipsychrobacter sp.
TACCATCACCAAAATACCTATGTTGTTCTTTCTACCTACCCTGTAATCGTCCGCACCAAAAGCTGGAGCAGTATGTACTATACCGGTACCATCTTCTGTAGTAACGAAATCACCCAATATTACTCTCCATGGGTCACCTCCGGCTACTTGCCGGGTATTACCTTCAAACTGAAATAATTGTTTATATCTTATACCCTCCAGGTCTCTTCCTTTAAATTCTGCTAATATTTGCCATGGCAACGCCTTGCCATCTTGCGTATATAATTTAAAATCAGCGTTTTCTAATTCTTGTTTAAAGTATTTTCCAAGCAATGCCTTAGCAAGAATTACATTGGCTGGCTGATGTGTATATGGATTGAACGTTTTTACTAATACATAATCAATATCTGCCCCTACAGTCAGTCCGCAATTCGATGGTAAGGTCCACGGCGTGGTTGTCCATGCCAATATGTCTACCCTTCCGTTCACTGCCTTATCGCCCTCATAACCGTCCCATGCCTTATCAGCTTTCTCCAGTAATTGAGCTGCAAAGTGATGTACCCCGCCTTCCTGTGTCAACTCCTGCGTAATAGTGAACATTGCCACCACCGTAGTATCTTTTACATCTTTATAAGTACCTGGCTGGTTCAATTCATGGCTGCTTAGACCCGTACCTGCAGCAGGAGAATAAGGTTGTATGCTGACACTTTTATATAGGAAACCTTTATTGTATAATTCCTTAAGAGCCCACCAAAGTGTCTCTATGTATTTATTATCAAACGTCACATATGGGTCGCTCATGTCTACCCAGTATCCCATCTTCTCCGTTATTTCTTCCCACTTGTGCTTGTAGCGCATCACGGCTTCGCGACACTTCTCGTTATATTCTTCTACTGTTATTTTCTTTCCTATATCTTCTTTGGTGATACCCAATTCTTTTTCCACCCCAAGCTCCACAGGCAGACCATGGGTATCCCAACCGGCCTTACGTTTTACCTGGAAACCCTGCATGGTTTTATACCTGCAAACAAGATCTTTAAGAGTACGGGAAATTACATGATGAATACCAGGCATACCGTTAGCGCTTGGCGGGCCTTCATAAAATACAAATGGAGTTGCACCCTCTCTTAATCTTACACTCTCCTCGAAGCATTTACCCTCCTTCCAGTGGCGCAGAAACTCCTGCTCTATGGAAGGCATATTTAACTGTTTGAATTCCCGGTATTTATCCGACATAGACTATGCCCAAAGCTAAAAATAAGGCGCAAAGTTAGGTAAAATCCCTGATATAAAAAGGGGTAATATCATTTAAAAAGGATTGCCAAATAGTCTTTGTCATATTGAACGCAGTGAAATATCTCCTGAGCACATGCACTTAGCCTAACGCAAACAAATCAGATCCAAATTGTCGAATTGTTCCCTGGGGTTTATTGTCGCTAACTATTTTTGGAAACCCTATATCTATCATCATAACTTGCAAAACGGAAATTATTCTGTATTAAGAATAACTATCACAAAAGCTCTTTGAAATATCGGAAATACCTCAGCAATGCAATCGGAAATACCGGTAATAAACCAGCAACAAAACGGTAACAAAATCGGAAATTCCATACGTTAATGTCAACCATAATAACCTATGCACAGTAAAGATTTCAGAGGATTGGCAACAATAAAAAATCCGGTTTACGATGAAAAATCATCATAAACCGGAAATCACATTAAAGACTTATACTAATTACTGTTTCTCGTACCGGAGATTTTATCATCCTCTACGGCCTTCTTCACTTTATCTGCATACGAAGCAGAGATAGTTTGATAACTATCCTGCCCTTTCTGTAAGTCTTCCTGCAGCACAGGGATACGGCCCAATTGCAAATTGGTAGGGCGGCATTCCTGATCGCAAACTGCACTATATACTTCAGTAATATATTCTCTCAGTCTCTTCTCTTCTGCAAAGATCGACCTATGCTTGGTAGCCAGCAATGTGGCTCTCAGGTTTTCCAGCTTGTTGTTGTACTCAGATAATAGCTTCTTTGTTTTGGGGTTTCTTGCTGCCACACTATCGTCTTTTATCATTTTCTGCTCGGCATTTATTTTATCTACCAATGCAGACAGTTGTTCGTGCATCTGATACAGTTGCATAGCCGCTTTGTATTGTACCTCAGCGTCTTCTTTGGTAAAATACTTATTGTTTGCATCATGTATCATCATAAGCTGGCTGTTATAATCTTTATCGCCTACTTTTAATTTTACAGTGTACATGCCCGGCTTCACAAGCGGCGCTACGAACTCACCGAAATCAGCTTTTGTACCTCCCGTGGCTGTTTTGGGTGGGGTATATCGCAAGTTCCAATAAACTTTATTAATGCCCTTCCGATTGGTTCCCGGTATAGATTGTACCAGCTTATTATCAGCATCATATATTTCTAATTTTATCTCGCCTGTGCTTACTCTATTTTTCAGATAATATTGAACAGGTGGTATGTCATCGGGGTTACCACCATACCATCCGCCTACTATAGGAAATGCTCCACCTCCGTATTTACCCATATTGATAGCTATTGGCTTATTGGTAAACAGGTAAACATCTTTATCAACAATGTCTTTAGTCATGCTTCTCATCGGAGTAATGTCTTCAACGATCATAATACCTCTTCCGTGAGTCGCTATAACAAGATCGTTGGTTTCGGGCTGTATCTGTATATCACGCACCATGCAGTAATCAGGGATATGGTCCTTCATCCTGAACCAGCTTTCACCACCATCTACAGTTGCAAACAAACCTCTTTCAGTACCTAAAAAGAGCAAGTCTTTATTTACAAGGTCTTCTTTTATTTTATTTGCATAGCCTGTAAATACGTCGCTGCTCATCAATTTCCATGTTTTGCCTCCGTCTGTGGATTTACCGAGATAAGTTTTCATATCTCCGTACATGTGATTATCAAAAGTTGCATAAACTGTATTCTTATCAAAACGTGATGGCTCTATGCTGCTCACCCATGTCTGCGCAGGGATTCCTGCTAATGCATAATTTTTAGAAACATTGGTCCATGATTTCCCGCCATTAGTAGTCAATTGCAGGTTGCCATCATCAGTACCAACCCATATCATATTCGCATCCAAAGGAGATTCAGCAATGGAGTAAATGGTGCAATGATTTTCAGCAGAAGAATTATCTTCGCTCAAACCACCGGAATTTTCCTGGTCCTGCTTTTTCTTATCATTTGTCGTAAGGTCAGGTGATATCTTTTGCCAGCTACGTCCCTGGTCAGTTGTTTTATATAGATATTGAGCCGCCGTATATAAATCATGATTGTCTCCCTGCCCTACTACTATGGGAGTATTCCAATTCCAACGCAGTTTTTCGTCACCTTCTTCTGCCTGTGGAGTTATATCTACGGTTTTTAAGGTAGTTAGATCTATGCGTCCCATGTTACCACCCTGCGCCTCTGCATAAGCAGTATTGCTATCCACCAGGTCAGGCACACACCAGAAGCCATCACCACCATAAAGCGGTGTCCAGCTTTCATTATTCACTCCTCCGGGAGTTGCTGAAGGAGCCATCCAGCTACCATTGTCCTGCAAACCACCATAAATGCGATAAGGATCTCGTTTATCCAGTGCTACATGATAAAATTGCCCAACGGGCAGGTTGCGTACAAACATCCAGGTAGCTCCACGGTCGAGGCTGTAATAAACACCTCCATCGGTGCCGAGGTACATTTGATTAGTATAGTTAGGATTTATCCAAAGAGCGTGTTGATCGCTATGTACCCAACCTCCTTCATTAGATGCGTCGCTGAAAGAATGTCCCCCATCATCTGAATAAGAGAACTGAAATGCAGGACGATACACCCGTTTAGGATCTTTAGGATCGACAACCAATGTGCTGAAATAAAATGGCCTTGATACCACATTCATGGTAGCACTTTGCTTTTGCCATGTTTCGCCTCCATTGGATGATATGTAAAGAGCAGTTTCTTTTGATTCTACAATAGCCAATAAATTTTGAGGAGCACTTGGGGCCATTGCCAATGCAATACGTCCGAATGGTTTTTCGGGAAGCCCTTGTTTCAGTTCTCTCCATGTTTTGCCACCATCGGTGCTTTTCCACATCCCACTACCCATACCGCCGGAATTGAATGCGTAAGGCAGCCTTCTAAATTCCCATGTAGTAGCATATACAATATTGGGATTTGTCGGATCTACTGCGACATCAGCACAGCCTGTCTTTTCGTTTACATACAATATTTTATTCCATGTTTGCCCACCATCTGTTGATTTATATAGCCCTCTATGCTTACTATCACTCCATAATGGACCTGGTGCTGCTACATATATATTGCTGTCGTTTTTAGGGTCAATCACGATCTTTGCAATATGCTCTGTACTATCAAGCCCAACTTTTATCCAGTTGTCGCCTCCATCTGTTGATCTGTACAAGCCATCTCCAATTGATGCAGTATTGCGCATATTGCTTTCACCTGCCCCAACAAATACAGTATTAGGATGTGACTGGTCGATAGTTACCGCACCTATGCTCATGCAATATTTATCGAATATCGGCTTAAATGAAGCGCCGGCATTTGTGCTTTTCCATACACCGCCACCTGCAGTTCCTACGTATAATGTTCTGCTGTCTGCATTTTCGCCGTCTATAGCAGTAATTCTTCCGCTCATGGTGCCAGGGCCCAACCAGCGGGCTTCCATTGCGCCAAACGTATAAGAATTAACCTTGGTCTGAGCTTGCAGTGTACCTGCGGATAATACAGCAAGAAGCAACAATGATTGCCTTCTCATAAAAATTTATTTAGAAAAAAGGATAAAAAAACCCGCTAAGCGGGTTAATATTTTAAGTCAGATTAATTAGTTGGCTTAAAGATGCTTTCATCTACCGGCGTATTAATCTCAACGCTTTTGAAAGTAACCTCTCCCTGTGGAGAACCAACTGTCATAGGGAAAACAATACCTTCTGGCAATTTTTTGTAATTGCTATAATTCATTGTTACTTCCTGGTCTTTACCATCTACTTGTACTTTTTCGACAGAACGAATATGGTAGTAGTTAGAAGCATCGAAATACATTGTTTCTTCTTTACCACTTTTATAAGTCAATTTTACTTTATAACAATCTGTACCTTCTACATCGTCTTTACCAAGATATTCAATTTTGTTTCCCTTTGCTTTATAATCAATTATCGCACCTTGTAAATCCAACTCGTCTTGTCCCTGTTTCACTTCATCAGCAGTCATTGCTTCGGCTTTAGTCTGGCCACCTACAGGAAAATATTGCCATCCGGCTACAGGGGTAAGAATACTATAGTTCTGCATACCACCTATGGTAATATCCTGTCTTGTCCCTTTACCATTTAAAGTTGTTACTGTTACTACAATTTCTTGTCCATTTGCGTTAACACTACCAGTCATCTTCATAGAGTTTACTTTTTTCCAATTATCCATACCTCCTGTTGCATCTATAGATTTTTGAACAATTTCATCTGCGGTTTGAGCTTTCACGGTTGCCACATTGGCAAATAATACAAACGCCAGCGCGGCTAGTTGAGCAATTTTCATCTTTTTATGGTTTTTATATAATTCTGTAAATTAATAAAGGAGTAATATATATGCAAAGAAATCAATAAAATTTACTTGAATATTAACCCCAATAACGTGATTTTGAAATAGCTCAAATATTATTCCTGAGATCTTACCCTGGCTCCTTTGCCATATTTTACAAACATATATAGGTATAGCACCCTTGACATCCGCATTAGCCATGGCTGAAGCAATACCACTATTGTAATGCTTGTAATAAGGTAATAATATATGCTGTAGTCCTTGTAAGAAATACCGAAGATCAGCCAATACCATACAAGGTTAAAAGCAAATAGAGCGAGAGATAAAGCATAACTTACATATCCGGTACCGTAGTAGAAACCAACTTCCAGCTCCATTTTCTGACCACATACTGGGCAGTGGTCCGGCATTTTTAATAATTGTTTAAGCGGAAAAATAGTTTTATTCTCAAACATCCTTCCCTTACGGCAATTGGGGCATCTCATTTTAAATATACTTAGTAGAAGAGATGGTTTTGATTCCCCGGACATATAATTTTTTCGCAAAGATAGCACAGTATGCCCTATCGTTCCACCCAATTTTGTTCCTGGTCTCCGATAATTTCATCTTTATGAAAATAACTCCACACAATTCTTGCCTTTGCCATCCCTACAGCCTTTGTAAGTTCTCTTTCCGTAAGTGTTTTAATATTCTTTACGGAGCGAAACATAGAGAGCAGTTCTGTAGCTGTTTTTTCGCCGATACCGGGTATACCCTCCAGCTCATTTTTTATTGTGCCTTTGCTACGTGTTTGCCTATGAAACGTAATACCGAACCGATGTACTTCATCCCGAATACGCCTGATAAGCAAATGAGCTTTGCTATCGAATGGTAATTGCAGAGGATCATTATCGCCTGGAAAGAAAATAGACTCTTCTCTTTTTGCTAAACCAACCAGGGTCATCCTCCCCATGAGGCCGAGCTTTTCTATGCTTTCAAGAGCTGCATTTAGTTGTCCTTTGCCTCCATCAATGATAACCAATTGAGGTAATGATTGCTCTTCATCTAATAATCGCTTATAGCGGCGATATACGATCTCACTCATCGAAGCAAAATCATTAATGCCTTGTACAGTCTTTATATGAAAATGACGATAATCTTTTTTAGATGCAACCCCATTCTTAAAACATACCATAGCGGCTACCGGATATGAACCTTGAAAATTGGAGTTATCAAAACATTCAATATGAACCGGCAGGTCAGCAAGCTGCAAAGAATCCTGCAGCTCTTCCAATATCTGCATATTCGTCTCCCTGGATGCTTCGCCCAAGACTAGGGTTTCTCTTTTCCTTACTTCATCGCGAAAGATCTCAGCATTTTTTATACTTAGATCTAATATCTTTTTTTTATCACCAGCTTTCGGAACAGTTACTTTCATTCCTGGTTCTGTAACATCTATAACAAATGGCACTATAGCTTCGTTGGCATTACTTTGAAATGTCTCCCGCATCCTATCCAGAGCTATAGAAAGTATGTCTGTCTCCAACTCGTCTAGTTTCTTTTCTACCTGTATCGTCTTTGCATATATGATGCATCCGCCGCTTAGCATCATGTAATTGACAAAAAAGTTATTCTCATCGCTAATAATGGAAACAACATCTATATTACCCATATTGGGGTTAACCACAGCAGATTTACTCTGATATTTTTGCAGCGAATCAATTTTTTGCCTGATCACTTCAGCCCTTTCAAATTGCATTGATGACGCATATTGTAGCATTTCACTTTTCAGATATTTTATCACCTCACCAATATTTCCTCTCAGGACATGTTTCACCTGTTGCAGGTTTTGAATGTATTCTTCTTCATTTTGCAATCCTTCGCACGGGCCTTTGCAATTACCTAAATGATACTCAAGACATACCTTAAATTTACCTTTTACAATATTTTGCTTTGTCAAATTCAAACTGCATGTGCGTAATGGTATATTTTGTTTTATCAGGTCCAATAGTTCACGAACTCTGCCTAAGCCGGTAAATGGTCCTAAATATTCAGACCCATCCCTTATCACTCTTCTTGTTAAAAACACTCTCGGGAAAGGCTCTTTTTTTATTACAATGTATGGGTAAGATTTATCGTCTTTTAATTCTATATTGAAACGTGGCTGATAATGCTTAATAAGTGAATTTTCAAGTAGAAAAGCATCATGTTCTGTATTAGTGACGGTGTAATCAATCTTATGTATCAGAGATACCAGCCGTTGGGTTTTATAATTATCATAAGCCTTATTGAAATAAGAGCCTACTCTCTTTCTTATATCTTTTGCCTTGCCCACATACAATAGCTCACTGTGCACATCATAATATTTATAACAGCCTGGTTGATGTGGTATAGTTGATGCTATTTTACTAAATTCTTCTCTCGTCATTCACTCAAAAATTATTACATAAATCTATATTCAATAAGCGAGTCCTTTGGATCACTCATAAAAGATTTTTCATAAATCTGTATTTGTATCTCTTTTACAGGTGAGTAATATAGCTTTTCGTCACGCTCTCCCCAACGAGTATGTTTGCTTGTTTCGATGTATATATTATGTATCCTATTATTTACAGGATCGACTAATATCTGTAATTTACGAGTAAACAAATTATCATCGATAGCCTGGTAATAAAAAGTTCTTGACTGTGTAATATTATCATCAAAGGTTTCGAAGCTATAATGATCCAGGTATTTTTGATCGCTAATATCTGATTCAAAAAAAATCTTTAGAATATAGCCCCAGTCCATCTCAAAAGCAGACACATAGGAAGTATCCGATTTCCCGTTTACAGTAATTATTCTTTGAAGTGTGAAGGGCTGATTGTGAAAAGTATTAAACTGATCCTGCGCAAATTGTTTTATAGACCAATAATTTCCATCTGCATGGGGTTTTCCTGTTTTAACATGCTTCTTACAAGCTATAAATACCAATGAAATAATTAATACAGTCAGGAGCTTTTTAAACATTTTCTATTTCTTGCAACTATAAATTTAAAAATAAGAAGTTGCCAATTTACAAGAAATAAAAATAAGACTGTTTATTAGTTTAATTGAGGGTTAGTGGGCATATTAGCAAGGTATGCAAAATCACTACCAAGCAGGCTTATAGCTCGTTTCCAGACATCTTCGGGTTCAGTCTCAAACAGTAGCTCACTTGCCATATCTGCAACTATCCATGAATTCTCAAGTAGCTCCCGCTCCAATTGCCCAGGCGACCAACCGGAATAACCAATAAACAATCGTATGTCCGCCGGCTTGCAGATCTTATTTATTATCGCCTCCTGTAATGCTTCATACGAACCACCCCAATACACTCCTTTATTTAATTCATTTCCATCCAGAATCTGAGGTATACGATGTATCATGTGCAATGTATCCATCTGAACAGGGCCACCTTGAAATACTTTAAGGGGAGTATATAGCTCAGGCAATAAATCCCCCAACGTCAGTTCTGTAGTTCGATTTAAAGCAAAACCAACAGTGCCCTCTTCTCCATGTTCGCAAATCAATATAACAGACCTTGCAAAATTCGGATCATTTAAGAATGGCTCAGCAATAAGCAATCTACCAACCTGTGGTTTTAGCTTATTTATTGGTTTGTTGAGATTTAAAAAATTCATCTTTTTAAATTTAATACCTTAACTTTTAACAGACAAGAAAAATCTGTGCCTCCGATGATATTTATTAATAAAATTTAACAGAACTAATCTTTTTTTTAAAAAAAAGATCTAATTGTCTATCATATACATCACGTAAACCAATGAGTTTTAAGCAAAAAGAAATACACAAGGTTAATTGAATAAGATTAATTTTAAAAAATGAAAAAGTTATTGTTATTATTCAGCGCAATAACATTTATTACTTGTACAATCTCGTCAGCTCAAAAAACTGATACAATAGGAAATTCATTGCTCTGGCGTATCAGCAGTAAGGATATGAATAAGCCGTCTTACCTGTTTGGTACTATTCATTTGATCTGTCCCACTGATTATATATGGACCAAAAAGATGGAGGAATGTTTTAAAAAATGTGATGAGGTGTGTTTTGAAATGGATCTTGCAGATCCGCGCGTGATGATGCAAATAGCTACATGGATGATAGATAAAGATAAAAAATTAAAGGATTATTTTACCGAAGATCAATACAGAATCATACAGCATTACTTTAAAGACAGCTTAGGTATTGATATTACGATGTTTCAATTTCAACAAGTAAAGCCTGTAATGTTGGAAAGTCTTCTGGCATTAAAAACTGTATCCTGTCCTAATCCTGTGGCTTATGAAGATAAATTGAAGAGTAAGGCTATAAAAAATAAAAAAAAGGTTGCTGGCCTCGAGGATCCACAAGAACAAATTGCATTACTTGAAAATATCCCTATAGACACTGTTGTAAAAGAATTACTTGAAAGCACACAAGGTAAAAGCAATGATCAGGAGGAATATGAAACGCTGATCAAAGCATACAAAAAACAAGACCTTTCAAAGTTGTATAGCCTGATACAGGCATCGAAAAGCGATGGTGATAATTTAGACGAGTTTATTGACGAGCGTAACGAAAAATGGATCGGAAGAATGGAAGAAAGAATGGAACAAAAGTCTGTTTTCTTTGCTGTAGGCGCAGGGCATTTATGGGGAGAAAAAGGAGTTATAAATTTATTAAGACAAGAAGGCTATACTGTTGAACCAGTGAAATAATTCTACATTATACCCATTCTAGTAATGCTGATAAAGTATTGCTAGTCAAAGGCTTATTAAGAAAATGCTTTACTGAAGGATAATTGCGCACACGGTTTAGATCATTTTCATTGATAGAAGACGAAAGAACGAAAATGATATAATTATCCTGTATTTCTTTTGGAAATTTCTCAAATGCTTCTACAAACTCAAACCCATTCATTACCGGCATTTGAATGTCGACAATGAGTATTGTTTTAGTTTCATCAGCGGGAACAAGTGTTTTGCTGATATAATCCAATGCGT
This sequence comes from Flavipsychrobacter sp., assembly GCA_035606335.1. Taxonomy (GTDB): domain Bacteria; phylum Bacteroidota; class Bacteroidia; order Chitinophagales; family Chitinophagaceae; genus DATNFP01. The sequence goes on from DATNFP010000068.1 coordinate 10,556, forward strand.
CCGCACCATCTAAAAATGAACGAATATTTTCACTCCTACCTGTATTACGGATTATTTTCTCCGCTATAAAACAATCAAGCTTACTATCGTCTATTACTATAAAATTTAATTTGTGTCCAATCATTTTATTTACTTGGGATAATCACTTTAAATGTAGTGCCCTCATTAATCTTTGAGTCGACAGAAATCTCTCCGTTTAGTTTTCTTAATGCGTCCTTTACATTATACAAACCAAAACCTGAGCCTATTTCTTCCGAAGTGGCTCTGAAAAACATGTTAAATATATTATTTATGTGAATATCGTCAATCCCTAATCCGTTATCCTTAACATAAATGAGTACATTTCCCCTGTTGACCTCAACGTTTAATTCTACAAATTTATCACCATTATTCTTTCTTTGATACTTAAACGCGTTTGATAATAAATTATTTAAAATAATCTTTAAACAGACTTCATCAGACCTGAATGTTTCCTGTTGATTAACTACTGTGGCGAACTTTACATTGCTCATCTTGCCTGTCATATCAAAAAAGTCTTTCAGGCCAACTATAACATCATTAAAATTTATTTCAGATATCTGCAGCTCTCCCCTTTTCAGGTTATAGTATTCGTGGACATTTTGTATAAGATCATCTAATTTTTGTACCGACTTATGCATTAGTTCCAACATTTCCTTTATCTCAGAAATGTTATCAATGCTCTTCGCAACTTCTACTGCTCCTAAAATACTTAATAGAGGGCCACGCATATCATGGCTTACACTATATGCAAATTTATCTAACTCATTATATGCTTTTTGCAGCTCTTCATTTTTTATTGCCAGCATATTATTAGTCAGATAGAATTTATTGCCTTCATCTATTGCAGACTGGATATCAGCATCTGTCCACGGCTTTTTTATATACCTAAAAATATTGCCACGGTTTATAGCGTCAATTACAGATTCTATATCTGTATAACCCGTAATGAGCATCCTTATGGGATTGGGATATTCATTACGTATTTCCTGAAAAAATTGCACTCCTGATTTATCAGGCATTCTCTGATCGCAAAGTATAACACGTATATCCGAATTTTGATTTAAATGATTAACTGCCTCGTCAGTGTTGTTAGCAATTAATACATTATAGTCAAACCTGAATGACGCTCTAAATCCATTCAGATTATTGACTTCGTCGTCAACGTATAAAATCTTTATTTTATCAGCCTTGCTCAATAGGCACTAATGTACATTAATTAATGAATAATAGGAAGTTCGATAATAAATTCAGTACCCTCACCCAGTGTAGAATTGACATGTATTACTCCATTATGCTTTTTGATAGTATTATAAGCAATAGAAAGGCCTAAACCAGTTCCTTCGCCAACATCTTTGGTTGTGAAAAATGGCTCGAAAAGCTTCTTTTTGGTATTTTCATCCATGCCTGTACCGTTATCCTTTATTTTTATGTAAACATTTTGTTCGTCATTGGTTGTACTAATCTTAAGCGCTCCGTTATCATCTGTTTCATGCTGTTTATTAATAGCATGTATCGCATTGGTAATCATATTCAGAAATACCTGGTTTAATTTTCCCGGATAACATTCTATCAAGGGAAGGTTGCCATATTCTTTTATAACTTTTATGCGGTTGTTTAAAAGATTATTTATAATTACCAGTGTAGAATCAAGACCTTCATTTATATCCGCTTTTTTCAGATCGTCTTCATCAAGACGCGAGAAGATCCGTAATCCTTTTACAATTTCAGCTGTCCTCGAAGCTCCTTCACCGATGCCTTTTAACAGATGATCTATCTCTTCCTTCAAGTAATCGAAGTCAATTTCCGCCTTATATTCACTGATCTGTTTTTGCTTTTCAGCTATTGAGCTGTCCATTATGCTAACATTTTCAATAGCCTGAACAGCGTCGAGCAAGATACTTACATCCCTTTTTAAGGGCTTAATATTGGAGGTAACAAAATTAATCGGATTATTAATCTCGTGGGCTATGCCGGCAGTTAGCTGACCCAAAGAGGCCATTTTTTCGGATTCAACCAACTGGGTTTCTGCGTCTTTTAACTCTTTCAGTGTTTTATTTAATTCATTATTAGATGCCTGTAATTCAACGGTACGCTCTGTCACTTTAGATTCCAGGAAAACATTCTGTTCGCGAATGATACGTTCATTTTCCTGTGCTACACGTAAAGCCTCAGCCTGAGATATTTTTCTTTCCCTGTCAAGTATATTGATCTTGTCGGCTAGTGCTATAGACAGCAAGGTTACTTCTATAACCGTACCTACCTGCATTGTATAATTAGTAAAATTAGAATAGGGTAATATGTTCAGGTTGCGCAGAACAAATAATACCAATCCTAAAATAAAAATGGTCCAGGCAAGAAGGAAGAATTTCGCAGGGCGATAATTTTGAAGAGATAATTTGATGACAATGATGTACACAATAACGGCCGCTAAAAGGGCTGTTATATCTACTGCCCTAGAGCTCAACTGATCAAACCCGGCCAGTCTTATACTTGCAGCCACAGCATACATGGCAACCAGGATCCATAATAATTTATTAAGAATTGGCGTTCGCTGTCGGGTATGCAAAAATGACTTTATGAAATATATGGCACTAATTCCTGCTAAAGATGGTGATACTACTATTGCATAATTAAACAATGAAGGATTGTTAGGAAATAAATATTTGAAACTGTAACCTGTAAGAATTGTTTGTGTTAAACCTATAAACAGGATATATAACACATAGAATAAATAGCTTCTATCCCGTGTAGAAAGAAAAATGAAAAAATTATACAAAATCATTACCAGTAAAACACCAATATGTATTCCTGAAATTACATCTTTAGTATTTTGAGCTTCAGCCATTGATTGAGGAGTACCAACTATCATTGGCACAAGCAACTGTTCTGAACTTTTTACTTTTAGCAGGTAAGTAACCGTTGAGTCTTTACCAACTTCGAGATCGTAAATAAAGTCCGGATATTTATATCTTCGGCTGCTGTATTTTTTTGCTGTTCCTTCCGATTGCAGTAAAACAACCTCATTCCCTCTTACAAAATATAAATTACATGTATCAACTAATGCATTATCTATTTCAAGAAGCAAATGGGGGTTACTTGTTATATTTTTAATTGAGAATTTTATCCAGTACGTAGAATTACTGATATCAAAATTGGGAGTTGTTTGTTTACTCTTAAAGAATAATGGAGAATTAATAGCGTCTTGTGGAGTGTACTTATTTAAACTATCATTCAATATCTCTACCTGATTACCTATCAATATTCTGCCGCTATCATAAAGTACAGTATCAGCCCAGCTATGAGGAGTACAAATAAAAATTAAAATAGCTGTAACTAAAAACCTGAAAAATGGTCTGTTCATTTTTGATGTATGTGGGAAAGATTTAGGCGAATGTCATAATTTATCTCCATTTCTCCTTTTGGGCCACTTTCAATGGCATATTGAATAGGATCTTGTCTTAATTTCATGATGGCCTCTCTTTCAATAGGGTTAGCGGTAGGCAAATTATAAATATCTTTTATTATCAGTGCCGTTGCTAAAAGATCCTGCTTGGGATAATAAAAAGTTCCATTGTTACCTAATTCCCTGATAATTTCAAAACCCACTTTTAAACAATTTCTCAAAGTAGCAGGTGAACAAAGCGCCATTAAATATTGCAAATCGAGTTGAGTAATTATCGCAACACCGATCCTTCCTAAAAAAATACTACCAATCCCATACCCTGCAACTTCTTTTGAATTCCAAAGACCGCAAAATTCCGCTACATTATAGTTACCTATTTTATCTACATAAGAATAAATATTGGTATCTAAAATTGCAATAGCACCTTCCATTGGCATCTTCACATCTTCAGACCGTATCTGGATACGACCGCCACCATACACTTTCGTCTTATCATCTGATTCTACTATTACAACATAGGTAGAGGGGTCGTGCCTCCAGTTATCACTGGCGGACGTTACTTTAGATACACCGTAAGCATCGAGCACACGTCTATGACCATCTATATAAGATTCACATGAGTCAAAATCGTCTACTGCCCTAAATGCCCGTATATTAATTTTCATAAATATGCTACTCCATAAAGGCTAATCAGTAAATAATACTTTTTCAAAAGGTATTCGTAACGATTTAATCTTTGGTCGTTCAGCATACGACAGTTTAAACAGAAAAACTTCAGCAAGCCCATCCGGAACATTAAAAAGTTTAATAAAACGTTCACGCAGAATTTTTAGCTCTGCTAATTCGTCCTGAGAAATACCAGTATCCTTTCCTCCATTTATTCTTGGGAAAAAGTATAATGGTGAAATAACAGGATGAAGAGCTAATCCAAGTTTTTCGGATGCAAGCCACAATCGTTCATATGAACGACCGCCTAAAATATACTGTTCAGGATCAATCTTTGGCATAGTAATAAGCCCGATAGCAGAAGCGCAAGCAATAGATCTCATTGTTGCCGCTTCAAGTAACCTTCCGCCTTTTATACTTTTAATAAATTCAAGCACATTATACTCCCTGATGATCTCCAGGGCAGAAAGCTGAGAAGTATTCAAGCCAAGCGAGAGGGTATCAATGCCATCCATTGTTTCCTCAGCATCCTTTGTGCTCCATCTCATTTCCCGTTCTACAAAATCATGATGTCCTTCTTTATTTAAAATCCTCATTTTATCGAATGCACCTATGATCTTTCCTGCTTCATTAATCTGAACAGAATCCGTCAACCACTTCAAGTTGGCACCATTAATCGATTCTGCCGCCAGCTTTAATTCTTCCAGAATATTTTCATCAATCTTTTTATATGGGGCTAGATTCCGATTTGTATTTCTTGTGGGAATAAAAGCAGCCAGCTCATCATACTGATGCGGCTCAGTTATTTCTGATTTTTTTTGTTCAAAGCCAAATATCAATACTAAAGGTTCATTAGTACCTAATGGAAAAATATTTGTAACGACTTCTAATGATAGCTTGTGAGCCTCTAAAACAATGTTTTCGTAAACAGCACCGAATGTTAAATAGGAGGCTATGTTTTTGTAATCCCCAAAAGAAAAAGAGCGTTGCCTATCGTGGAATACATACAACATATTGTTTTTGTAATACCACTTCCAGGGTTGATCATTTCCTGTGGATGGAGCTTCAATACCGGCTTTCACAATGTCAGCAAGTTGCTGAGGTGACAAGGAATGTTTAGCAACATTGCCAGGTAATGAATCAGAAGGTACTTTATTTATTAGCCGCTCCATTTCATCTTTTTGTAACGGATGATATGGATTGGTATAAGTATTGTTATCCGATATATCGGCAGCTTTTGTATCACCAATAATCTGGTCAAGGTCAACATAATATCTTCCTGAGCTATTAAATTGCCCAAGCAAGACCCTTCGCGCAACATCGGTAGTTACAGCGCCACCCAAAACAACAGATGAAGCAACCTGAGGCCATGTAGATATTGACTGACCTACTTCTATCATAGATGCCTTACCTCTTTTAGATACATTTTGTGCGCTTGCCATTTGCAACACAATGGGTATTTTTTCTTCATTCGTCAATGATGTTAGCTTTTGAGGATCAAGATCGCCAACCAAGCCATGCAGTATTGGTCTGGAAGGTTCTAAATCAAATCTCTCTACATCAAGCATTCCCCTATCATTTGTATCCATAATAACAGGGATACCTAATTCCCTCGCTTTAAAACGGCTTTGGATCTTAACATCCAGGCCATCACATACTTCAACTAAAATGTCCAATTTTCCGCCACCTGTAAAAAACTCGTCCATATTGCCACTATGCAAACCATCATCAAACAGCTTAACTTTTAAATAGGGGTCAATTTCAAGAATTTCCCGAGCTGCAATTACTGTCTTTTTAACTCCCATGTTTTGTAAACCAGCACGGATACGATTGAGGTTGCTTAATTCCGCCACATCAAAATCTGCCAGTCTTAGTTCACCGCAAGTACGCTCCATAGCCATTGTAAGCGCTATAGACTGGCCTACAGAAAGACCTATAATGCCTATCTTTTTTGAGCTAAGGGTTAATTGCTCCTCGCGGGTAATCTTATATTGGTTTCTGTTGGTTCTTACCTCAACAAATTCCTTTTCGTCTAATGTATGTATCAGACGATTGCTCCATGGATAGTATATCCATACACCATATTCATAAATATCACTACCACCTAAGTGTTTCTGAATTAGTGACGGATAATCATCGGGTTTAATATTTACAGAAGGATTGAGGCATTTAATTAATTCCCGAAGTTGCCCTTCAATTTCATCATGAATAAAAAGACATACATTAGATGACAATAACTTTTCTAATCTGCCTTTATCGTCTTCACTTTTTAACCGAAAAAATTCCGGTAGATAAACAGGGTACATAGACCTTGCATTATCCTTTATACTCATGTATAAGTGATCCATCTTAATTTATTTTTCTCTCCCTAATATCTCTTCATGTAAGACGCAATAAAGGGGGTTAATGTGTTGTGCATAAGGGGGTTGTACAAAATCACAACATCATATTAGATGCAATATCGAAATAAAATACTTATCTTGCAATAATCTTTTAAAAAATACTATTTATTTCTGCTTTAATGCCTGATAAAAAAATAAATATTCTTTATGTGGATGATGAAATGAACAATTTGATTTCATTTAAAGCAACATTTCGCATTAAGTACAATGTTTTTACGGCAGAAAGTGGTGCAGATGCAGTTAAAATACTGGAAAATAGCGAAATAAATATTATAGTTACCGATCAACGAATGCCCAATATGACCGGGGTGGAATTCCTGGAGTCTATCCTGGGAATATATCCTGAGCCTATCAGAATATTGCTTACAGGATATGCAGACATGAATGCGGTAATTGATG
>DATNFP010000069.1:0-9842 GCA_035606335.1 Flavipsychrobacter sp.
CTTACCTCAGGGGCTATCTTCACCTCTGTTTCCGGATATATCTTACCGCTGGCAGTTACTGTTTCGGTAATAGTATGTTGGGCAACTTTTTCAACTGCTATTTTTGTTGCATCGCCACCGCCAGCCTTGGCGATAATGATCAATAAAATTAAAAATGCTACAAGCCCTATTATCAGCCACCTCAGGGTCTTTTTCTTCATAGAAGTTTTATTACGTGCAAAAATAGTTAGCGCACCTCACTTCCAGGTGCAGTAATTTCATTAGGCATTACAAATATTAGTTTGCCATCTGCACTTGCTGCCATCAATATCATCCCCTTACTCTCTATCCCCCTTAATTTGCGAGGGGCCAGATTAGCAACTACAGTTACCTGCTGCCCAATAATATCTTCAGGTTTGAAGTGCATTGCAATACCTGAAACAATTGTTCTTTTTTCAAATCCTAAATCCACTTCCAGTTTTAATAACTTATCCGCCTTCTCTACCTTTTCTGCATGAAGTATTTTACCTGTCCTAAGATCTAACTTACCAAAATCTTCTATTGTTATTTCAGGTTTGCTTTCCTTTACATTTTCTGCGGTATCAGAAGCTACCTGCTCACTTTTGTTTTCCAATTTATGACTTTTTCCTTTTAACTTTTCTATTTGGTTCTCTACTTCGAAATCTTCTATTTTTCTAAATAACAATTCCGGTGCACGTAACGGATAACCAACATTCAGTAAATTAACCTTTCCGGCGTTTTCCCATTCCAGCATCCTGTCTACCACCTTCATCATATGACACATCTTCCTGGCAGTAAATGGCAGGAACGGATTAGCTAAAATAGCAAGATTTGCGGTAAGCTGTAGACACAGGTGAAGGCAATTATCAATTTTCTTTTTATTTCTATCTAAAGTGAGCGCATCATCGGCATTTATATTACCTGCCTTTTCAATTTCCCTTATTCTTTTGTCCAGGATCCAGGGTTCTTTTTCCTGCATGTATTTATTCCCTTTACGGGCAAGGTCAATTACCTCATAAATTGCGTCTCTGAACTTATAATTCTCGATAGCAGCCTCAACGTTAGATTTAGCATTACTTATTTCATTTATCAATGCTTTATCTACATCGTCCATAACGTCCTCATGCAACTTGGGTACTTTACCATTGCATAACTTATGCATCAATACAAATGCACGGTTTACAAAGTTGCCAAAGATGGCAACAAGCTCGCTATTATTACGGTCCTGAAAATCTTTCCAGGTGAAATCATTGTCTTTTGTTTCAGGTGCGTTGGCGCAAAGCACGTAACGCAGCACATCCTGCTGATCGGGGAAATCTTTTACATATTCATGTACCCACACTGCCCAATTCCGGGAAGTGGATACCTTGTCTCCTTCTATATTCAAAAATTCATTTGCAGGCACATTATCAGGCAACACATATCCGCCATGAGCTTTTAGCATTGCCGGGAAAATAATACAATGGAACACAATGTTATCTTTCCCTATAAAGTGCACCAGCTTAGTATCTTTTTTCTGCCAATAGTCAGACCACATGTTAGTAAGCTCTTTTGTGGCGCTTATATATCCAATCGGTGCATCAAACCACACATATAATACCTTACCATTAGCATCAGGCAAAGGAACCGGAACGCCCCAGGAGCTATCACGCGTCATAGCACGAGGCTGCAAACCGCTATCAAGCCAGCTTTTACATTGGCCTAATACATTTGTTTTCCAGTCGTTTTTCTTTTCGTCTAATATCCAGTGTTTTAGAAAATCTTCATATTTATTTAGCGGAAAATACCAGTGTTTAGTTTTTCTCTTTACCGGCTTTGATTTGCTCAGTGCACTATGTGGTTCAATCAGCATTTCAGGAGAAAGAGATGAACCGCATCTTTCACACTGGTCGCCATAAGCATTAGGATTACTGCAAACAGGGCAAGTACCTATAATATAACGGTCGGCAAGGAAAACTTCTTTTTCTTCGTCGTAGTACTGCTCACTTGTCTTTTCCTCAAAAAGGCCATCATCATATAGCTTTAAAAAGAAAGCCTGAGACGTTTCGTGATGAATTTTATTGGATGTACGGGAATATATATCGAACGATACTCCCATCTGCTCAAAACTCTCCTTTATTAATGCATGATATTTATCTACAACCTGCTGTGGTGTAATATTTTCCTTCATAGCACGGATGGTGATGGGTACGCCATGCTCATCGCTACCGCAAATAAACTTAACATCTCTTTTTTGTGCACGCTGATAACGAACATAGATATCGGCCGGTAAATAGCAACCTGCCAAATGGCCAATATGTACAGGACCATTAGCGTAAGGCAAAGCAGCGGTGACCAGGTATCGTTTATAATCCATTCTTAAAAAACTCATTTGAGGGTGCAAGATAATATAAAGTAAGCCTAAACCTGAATGGCGAATTACCGGATTTACCATATTCATAACATGAACGATATTTCAGACGCCACGATTTACACCTTACTTTCAGCCGAAATAAGCTATAATGGCTGCTTTGGCAATTTTATCAATCACTTAATCCATTACCGATCCTGTAAAATCTGTTACTGATTTATTACCGGTATAGTACCAATTTATTACCGATATATTTCCGGTTTTGGTCATAATTTTTCCGGGTTTGAGTTGCCACATATTCAGGAATATGCGCACTTTTCATTCCAAATATAAATTTCGGTAATGCTAATAGAATAGAAAAAAGTATTTTTTATGATTATATGAAAACTGCATAGTCATTATACAGTTTCAGCATAATGATGTAAAAATTATGCAGATTCAGACTCCTATGATTTTTAGTATTCCTTCTTACCCAGGATGCGCAATAAATACATTCCTTATTTATTTTTATTGTTAACAGATATTTTAAATTGGATATCTTCCAATGAAATTAAATCATCCGTATCTCCCAGCACTTCGTCAATCAGACCATAATCTTTCGCTTCTGCAGCATTCATAAAATGATCTCGTCGGAATATTTCTTCAATTTCTTCCCGTTTATGAGATGAGTGCTTTGCAATAAGGTGGAATATCTGGCTTTGTAATCTTTCCTGCTCACGGTAGGCAATGCGTACATCTTCAGTATATCCCTTGGCACCCCCGCCTGTTGGGTGCATGTGGATAGTGGCATGTGGCAGGGCATATCTTTGTCCCTTAGCTCCAGCTGTAAGAATCACGGTACCCATACTCATGGTAGCACCGACAGCTACCGTAGATACCGGCGATTTTAATAGCTTCATTGTGTCGTAAATAGCAAAACCTGCGTACACTACCCCACCCGGGCTATTAATATAAAGGCGAATAGGGCTATGGTTTTCACTATCGAGATAGAGGAGCTGAGCTACGACAAGATTCGCGACACTATCTTCTATCTCTGTACCAAGAAAAACAATTCGCTCTTTGAGCAATAAGCTGTATATGTCGTAGGCTCCGCGAGTGGCGCCATCAACAACAGTTGGTATTAATAAAGACATCTATCTAAAAATTGTTTCTATCTGAGACTTGAAATGATCATCTTTAATTAAATTACTATAAATTGATTCAAGCCTTACGCGTTGGTTATCACGAGCAAAATGGCGAATGATTTTATATACTCGTTGTTGTAAGGAGATTTTCCCTTGAAGATCATCGGAAATAATTGCCCTGGCCTGAAAAACCAATTTGTCTTTGACAGGCATATTACCTTCCAGGTATCTTTCTATTTCTTCTATTTCAACTAAAGGCTTCCTCATTTATTTCTGATAATTTTATTTGTTCTCTTACCTTTTCAAGACATTTATATTTCTGGACAGTAGCAGAGCGAGTGGTCTTGTAATTGAACTTTTGCGCAATTTGCTGCATTGACAACTGGTTGTAATAGAAAGCCTGCAATAGCTGCATGCACCTTTGCCCAGCTGTTTTTAAATAGCTCAATAAAGATTCCGTATTTTTTTCATGGGGCTCATAAAAATCCTCCGGGATATCGAAATTGTCATCTATCCCAAAAGATATATGGTTATCATTTTTATATTTTTTCATCCATAAGATCTTTGTAATTCCAATCAAATATGCCTGGGCGGAGGTTTGTATATGGAGATTATTAGCTGCAGCCTTTTCAAGATAGATGATCACTGCATCATGAAAAAGATCTTTTGCAGTATCCAAATCACCACCCAAACGATGGATAATACGTGCTACCTGCGGAAAAGTATCTTTATATAATTCTTTCAGCCATTGATCATTTGTGCTATTCATTAGCTGCCTTTTATTATTAGTATCAAAAAGGGCTCAAGTATCACCTTAAATTTCGGAAAAATAATAATCAGGAAACAGTTTTTTTCTTCATTACCAGATAGATACCTGCTATCATAAGGAGCATTCCTATAAATCTGCTAATAGTAATATGGCGCACCGCAACATTGAAAAGACCGAAATGGTCTATAGCGACAGCGCACAATAGCTGACCGGTGATTATAAGCCCAATAGATGCCCCCACACCTATGCGCGGGGTCAATATAGTAATCATTATGACGTAAATAGCAACTATGAGGCCACCAATATAACCATAAGCCGGAGCCTGTTTAAGACCTTGCAGTGTTGGTAAAGGTGTTTTGGAAAAAAATGAAAACAGCAGCATCCCAATCAAACCAATGATAAAAACCATTAATCCCGTTGCTATCGGATTGCCAATACTCTTACTAAATGCTGCATTAGTAGCTGCCTGTACCGGAATCAATGCACCTGTTATTAAAGCAAGCGCAAAATAAAGTATGTTATTGTTTGTTGACATAGGCTGTATTTGCCAGAGAATATATTACTGTATCTGCAAGTTCTTCATTCCCTTCGTTTTCGGCTTCAAGATCTGTATCTCTTATAAAATGATTTGTTTCCAAAAGCTTTTGTGAAGGATAGTTATCCTTGTGCGTCCATGCCGTTATGCTATGAAAATGTAAAGTATTAAAACCAAATTCAATCACCTTAGATAATGCTTCGCGCATTATTCCTTTGCCCTGAAAAGCAGGTATAAGTTCAAATCCTGTTTCTGCAGTATGATTTTCTTTTGAAATGTTCCAGTAGCAGATTGTTCCTATTAATTCAGTAGTATCTTTTAAAGTAATTATCCAATAAAGTGCAGTATTCTCATCGATCCCTTTATTTAACTTATCTATAAATAGCGCGACCTCCTCTATGGAATCCGGCAAAGGCCTATCAAGGTATTTATTAACATTTTTATCCGTACGCAGAGCAAACATATTCTTAGCATCCCGGATATCCGGACGCCGTAACACCAAATGTTCAGTAGTTAAATTTGAGAATGGCATAAAATCTACTTGCAACATTTTAAGAGTAATTTAAATAATTCCCAAGCCAATTAAAAGTTAGCAGCCTTAGTTATTACTTTCGATTAAATCCTTTATTTGTGTCAATAAAGCACTCCAGCCTCCGGCATTTACTGCATCATTATACCGTTTGTCGCCATCTGCAACTTTTGTATAATCTCCCTGGGTAACTGTTAAGTGAGTTTGGCCATTCTGCTCCGACAAGCTGTATGTTACGGTTAAATAATTCTCAGGAATATCCTGCATGGCTGTATTGTTAGGATCAATAGTCGTGTAAGCAAGCAACTTGCCCGGTTCAATATCAACAATATTGCCTTTTACAAAAACGGTATCCTTCCCTTCGTAAAATGCCTTCCATAACAAAGGACTTCCAACCTTCCAATCAGATACGGTTTCACAACCATACATATATTTTTTGGTTTCTTCCGGATTAGTTAACGCATTCCAAACTTTTGAAGAAGACGCATTTATAGTGATGTCATTTTTTACGATTAGTTCCTGAGACATGATAATTGATTTTCTGTTTTTTGTGTGTTACAAACGCAATATATCAAAAAGAAGCTACCTGGATACAAGCACTTTTTTATACACCTTGCCATAAGGCGTAGTGATAGCAACACAATAGATGCCTGTAGTGATAGTTTGAGGCAGATAAACATCTGAACCTGTAATAGTTGCAGATAAGACTATTTGCCCGTAAAGATTTATCAATGTAAGAGTAGCAGGTTTTGATATGCCGGTGATACGCAAATAATCTTTTGCAGGGTTAGGCGCAATAGTGATACGGTCTTTAATCTGCTCGATAATTGCATCGGGGCTTAGAGTCAATTTTATACAAAAAGTATCTAAACATTCTACTCCATTTTTCCTGTTTGATCTGACGTACAAACAAGGATAATATGTGCCGGGACCAGAAAACGAGTGGGTTATATTTTGTAAGGCTGAACTGTCGTTAGCACCGGAAAGTGTGTCTTCAAAATTCCAATGCCATGCAATAGTATCCCCGACATTGGTTGCGGATGTATTGGTAAATGTGACTTTATATTCTGAGTCTATCGCAAAGTCGAATGCAACATTTAATTTACCGCATGGCTTACTTAGCAAAGCAAGATCGCTTATTAGAATAGTACCTTTAGTCGATTTATCAAACACAAATTTTATCTTTCTCACTTTAGTCATATCAATTCCACTGAAATCGCTTAAAGGCATTCTAATAGTATTGAACACTATTTTAGGCAAATCTCCTGGTTCTATTCCAGGCTGATGGAACAATGCATTAGTATAGTTGCTTACGTTGCGACTGCTTATATTTCCGGCAGAGTCTATCAATTGTATAGAAAAATCTAAGTTGGAATCAGAAGTTGATTTCGGAAAATCAACAGATGTTCTAAACATCAGGCTTTCAAAAGACGTAAGATCCTGATCTGGTAATGGCACTTCGTTTTGGTAATAATCTGCGCCACTACTCCACCCTAATCGCATCTGTGCCAGGCCGGCAGCATATATATCTCCATCATGCGGTTTTTGATCCGGGCCAAGCCCGGCTTCGCAATCATACATATAAAGCAGCGGCCCACCACCACAAATACCCGGTAAAAGAAGCCCTGTCTCGGTTACCTTTCCATCTATTGTGTTAATGGTGTCGCAAGCCAATTTATCTATACGATTAATATCAAACCTATCCGTATGGCCAGGATGATAGGAAACAAAAACCTGTGAGGAGTCAAGTTTTGAAGATGCAGGAGGAGTAATATTATTGACTTGTAGAATAGGTGCAAAAGCCGTTTCATGCCCTATATACATCCGGAAAAAAGCAGCAGCATAGGCATTAAATGCCGCTTTTTCAGTTGTAGTATCAAAACGTTTGTTTGCCGGATTATCAGGGCCACATTGAGGATCAGTATCACTGAAAAAATATTCCCAATCATCTGCGCCTCCAGCGATGTATGAACCAGGTGTCCAAACAGTATTAAAAAAATTATGATTGGCACCCATAAAAAGAACAGAATATTTAGGTGTTTCATCTGTTGAGTCGGTATATCTTGCATCGTCATAAAAGTGAACCCCTTCCAGATCAGAAACATCGCCATCGCAATAAGGAGCTATATTCATAAGAGGGATTTGGTGCAACACCTTCCTTGAAAAATTCACCGGGGCCAATGTAAGAACAGCTTTGATGCCATAAGGGCTTCCCAATAGCTTGTTGTATAGTGCATGAAAAACAACACCTTCACCACCCCGTGAATGTCCCATTGTACCTATATTATTCATATCCAGCTTACCAACAAACATCGTATCAAATGGGGCACCCCCAACCGTATTATATTTGTTCCACAGGTCTAAATGATGTTGCATCAATTCAGCACGTGCCTGCATTCCACCGTCGGAAACAGTATCATCACCCGCATTAATCGCATTGCATGATATGGATATTACGATGTAGCCATGGCTGGCCATAGTCTTGGCTAGATAATCATAACCATTAAAACTGGTAATAGGTGCATAAGTACCGCTACATGGCCAATCCTGAGAGATATTTGATGGATCGGTAGTATCGTAACAGGTTTCATGACGGCCATGTAAAAATACTAATACCGGAAACGGGCCTGCACTTAAATCGGTAGGATAATGAACCGACCCACGCACTTCAACCGAATCTGGAAAATCTGCCGGCTTATAAGCAAGGGCTCCTAAATTGTACTCGGCACGTGCAACTGTATAGGGGCCGGGTAGACCTGGATCGGGAGTTTGTGCGAATGCTTGAAATGTATTGAAACAAATAAAAACAATGACGCACAGGATAAACGAAGAAAGCGCATTTTTTATACTCACGGTAAAATGTCTTTTACGATAGAATTATTTAGTTAACATTGTTTTGCTGAATTTACCCAACGACCAGTATTTGCCCGAGGTTTTACTACTTAGTTCTTCTGAATTTTGCGTATCGTCAGTTAAATGCCCGTAAGTAAGGTAAATGTTTGAGCCATCCGGGAGACCGTTGAAATCATTTACCGAAATAAAGAAGGTAATAACACCTGTTCCTTTATTAACTTTTTGCTTACTTAATTTAAATTCTTTATCTCCGATATGAAGTATGTATCTACTACCACCCATGTAGAATGGCTTTGAGGAAATTAACGTAAATGATATCGTGCTATCTTTTTGTGTAACTGTGCTGACTACAATCTTGGCCTTATTTCCGGCAATAGCATTTCCGGAAAGAAAAATGCTTATAAAAATTGAAAATAAAACAATAAGGTTTTTCATAAATATTTGCAATGCTATAAATGTAGTAAAAAATTGAAACCTAACAACTTAGAAACGTCGGTTCATTAAAAGATGTTTTCCTTTCGTACTTAAACGTTTTTGACACCATAAGATTTGGTACATTTATTAAACAATTTTTAGTTATCTGTTTTAATAATTAAACTACTTTTTATGCTCAAACATTCAAAACCATTCAGTGGCTTTTCTGTAAATGATATCGCCAAGGCAAAAGAATTTTATGGCAAAACATTGGGGCTTAACGTTAATGAAGATCATGGATTGTTGGCAATAAACCTTTCGGAAGACACAAAAGTTATTGCATATCCCAAGCCTAATCATGAACCTGCCACATTTACTATACTTAATATCCCCGTGGATAATATAGATACTGCAGTTGATGAGCTTACTTCAGCAGGTGTAAAATTTGAGCATTATAATATGCCGCAGCTCCAAACAGATGAAAAGGGCATTAACAGAGGAGGAGGACCTCTGATTGCGTGGTGCAAGGATCCGGCAGGCAATATTATATCAATAATACAGGAAGGGGGTATGTAAAGTCATTTTAAAAATTAGCCATGGAGCAATTTCATTTAACAGATGATCTAAAGACTTTTTATGTTAAGGCAGCATCCTTCCGTCATGGTGTTAAGGCAGCATTCGATAAGCTACAAAACATGCTGCCTACTATAACAGGCAGAACGTTCTTCGGTATTTCCTATATGGAAGAAGGAACTAACAATATAATCTATAAAGCTGCAGTTTTAGAGTCGTTTGACGGAGAAGCAGAAAAATATGGATGCGAAACGTTTATTATTAAAAAGGGAGAGTATTTAACAGAAACAATTAAAGACTGGATGAAGAAAATGGGATCCATCGGTCCAACTTTTAATATTTTGCTGGAAGATCCCAGGATGGATAGGACTTTTCCTTGTGTAGAATGGTATAAAGGAGACGATGTGATGTGTATGGTGAAAATAAATGAGTAGATCAATTATACTTTTACTGTTTTCCATTTACCTTTTCTAAAATAATATAAGGCCATTAATGCTATTAAGGTTTCTGCCACAGGCACTGCAATAAAAGCGCCGGTTGATTTAAGACCTAATCCTTTAGACAAAAGATAGGCCAGGGGTACCTGGAACAACCAAAAACAGACGAAATTAATAACAGTAGGTGTGCGGGTATCGCCAGCGCCATTCAAGGCTTGTGTCATTATCATACCAATACCATAAAAAATATAGCCCGAG
>DATNFP010000070.1:0-23371 GCA_035606335.1 Flavipsychrobacter sp.
AACCTAGTTCCTCGTGATGTGGCTAGTCGTGCCGCTAAAGAACGTTGTGATGCAGGCTACGGAGTAGGTGCCAGCAAACAAGCAGTGTACCTTGATTTCGCCTCTGCAATTGACCGTTATGGACATGTAGAAGCACATAAACAAGGCATGACCAATGCTGATGCAGCAACTATACGCAGGTTAGGAATGGAAGTAGTAAAAGAAAAGTATGGTAACCTGTTTGAAATGTATGAAAAAATAACGGGCGAAAATCCTTATGAAGTACCAATGCGTATCTATCCTGCAATACACTATACAATGGGTGGCTTGTGGGTAGATTATGACTTGATGACTACTGTATCAGGACTGTTTTGTTTAGGTGAAGCGAATTACAGCGACCATGGTGCTAATCGCCTTGGCGCTTCTGCACTAATGCAAGGCCTTGCTGATGGATACTTTGTGATACCCTATACAATAGGCAATTTCATGGCTGATGAAATTCGTACCAATGTAATCCCAACAGACCATCCTGCATTTGCAGAAGCTGAAAAGAGTGTGCGTGATAGAACAGAACAATTGATGAATATCAAGGGTACTGAAAGTGTAGAAAGCTTCCATAAACGCCTCGGTAAAATAATGTGGGACAAATGTGGCATGGCGCGTAATGCTCAAGGACTGAAGGAAGCTATAGAAGAAATAAAAGCATTACGTAAAGAATTCTGGAGCAATGTGCGTATCCCCGGCGATATTAAAGAGTTTAATCCCGAATTGGATAAGGCAGGCCGTGTAGCAGATTTCCTTGAATTGGGAGAGTTGATATGCGTGGATGCACTCGACCGAAATGAAAGCTGCGGAGGCCATTTTCGTGAAGAATACCAGACACCGGATGGAGAAGCGTTGAGACAGGACGATCAATACATGTTTGTATCGGCATGGGAGTATAAGGGAGATAGTAATTACGAATTACACAAAGAGCCGTTGGACTACGAAGTAGTTCACCCAACACAAAGAAGTTATAAGTAATTTGACTATTCGGCAATTAGACAATGTGCCAATTTGATGATTAGATAATTGGATAATGAGTTAATTAAATGGAGAAAACTGAAAATGTTATTTTAAAAAAGACAATTGAGTTTTCTCTGGAAATTATAAAGTATGTGGAATTGCTGGAGGAAAAGAGAAAATTTGTGATTGCAAATCAATTGCTAAAATGTGGTACTTCTATTGGAGCAAACGTTCACGAAGCGCAAAATGCAGAAAGCAAAAATGATTTCATTCATAAATTTAAGATAGCGGCTAAAGAATTAGAGGAAACAAATATTGGTTAGTTCTTTGTGATAATGCGGATAATTATCCTGATTGTAGTTATTTAAAGGGATTATTATTCGAAATTGAAAAAATAATAACTAAGATAATTTCAACGAGCAAGAATACAATTGGCTAATTGTCGAATTGTCAAATTGCCAAATTTTTAGACTATGGAGCATTACCATATGAATTTGACGCTGAAAGTATGGCGTCAGAAAAACAATAAGGAAAAAGGACGTTTTGAAACATTTCACGTTAAAGATATTTCTTCTGAAATGTCTTTCCTGGAAATGTTCGATGTATTGAATGAACAATTAGTAGCTGAGGGAAAAGATACTATAGCTTTCGACCACGATTGTCGTGAAGGTATATGCGGTATGTGCAGCATGTACATCAACGGCAGGGCTCATGGTCCATGGCACGAAACCACGACATGCCAGCTCCACATGCGTGAATATAAAGATGGCGATACTATTGTTGTGGAACCCTGGAGGGCTAATTCATTTCCTGTAGTAAAAGATCTGGTTGTCGATCGTTCAGCATTTGACCGTATTATACAGGCAGGTGGTTATGTTTCTGTGAATACAGGTAATGCAGTAGATGCAAATTCTATCCCTATAGAAAAACAAAAAGCCGATGAATCTTTTGCTGCCGCAACTTGTATTGGCTGCGGGGCTTGTGTAGCCGCTTGCCCTAATACTTCTGCAATGCTTTTTGTGTCTGCTAAAGTATCGCACCTTGCATTATTGCCACAAGGTGACCCGGAACGCAAGATGCGCGCCGTAAATATGATAGAGCAAATGGATAAAGAAGGCTTTGGTAGCTGTACCAATATAGGCGCTTGCGAAGCTGAGTGTCCTAAAGGCATTTCCCTGGAAAATATTGCACGTTTGAATCGTGAATATGTTGGAGCTGTATTTGCGGGGGATGCTGCAAATAATGGCTAATAAATGAAGATAAATAAATTTAATAATAAGGCTATCTACAAAAAGATGGCCTTTTTCTTATCTTAATGTTATGATCAGAAAAATTTGCCTGTTCTTTATTTGCTTGTTTGCCTATACTTTTTCAATTGCGCAAACCGATACCGCTTACCATTTGCGGGTAAGCCTGCTTACTTGTGGAGTGGGCGACGATCTATATGCTTCTTTTGGGCATACAGGCGTACGCGTGATAGATAGCAGCAAGCATACCGATATAGTATATAATTACGGCACATTCGATTTTGGAGATCCAAATTTCTATATAAAATTCACAAGAGGTAAGCTGCTGTATTTTATATCTTCTGATGACTTTAATTCCTTTATGCAGGAGTATATAATAGAAAAAAGAAGTGTGCAGGAACAAGTGTTTTTATTCCCCGCTGTTGAAAAACATGAGATAGATTCTTTTCTGAGGTGGAACATGTTGCCACAGAACATGTATTACAAATATGATTTTCTTTTTGATAATTGTGCTACACGCATAAGGGATATATTTCCTAATGTTTTAAAAGACGGTTTTCAGTTCGGCTTTACAATGCCGGATGGAAAGGAAATGACTTTCAGACAAATTATCAACCAATATCTATATCGCAAGCAATGGGAAAGCTTTGGGATTAATTTATTGCTTGGAAGCAGGATAGACAAAATAATGACTAACAGGGAAACAATGTTTCTTCCTGATTTCTTAAGAAACGGGTTAGCTAATGGTACGGTAAATGGCAGACCAATATCATCTGAACCTGATCTGATTTTGCCAGGCAGCCCAATGCCACCTGCGGGATTGAACGGTCCATTAATTCTAAATATTATCCTTGCATTACTGGTTATAATTGGTGTATGTTTTAAGCCATTAAGAGTTTTAGGAAAGATAATGAGCAGCCTGCTTTTACTGGTTACAGGATTGTTAGGATTTTTTATGCTATTTATGTGGTTTGGCACTGATCATCAGGCTTGCCAGGATAATTTAAATATCCTGTGGGCATTACCAACCAATGTAATTCTGGCTTTTAATATGAAAAACAAAAGCAGGTATGCGATAATTGCAATAATATTAGTGCTGGTATCATTATTGCTGCACCTGTTAAAAATTCAGGAGCTCCCTTTATTGCAACTGTTTCCTCTACTTATAGCCATGCTATTCATTTACGGCTCTGTCTATAGAAGGGGTAGGTTAAATACAAAGAAATGATCCATATCCATACAGAAGAATTTCCTATTATCTCTTACGGCAAGTGGGGGCATGGTCCTGCAATAATACTATTGCATGGCTTCCCGGAAAATGGAGAGCTATGGAGATATGTATGGCCGGCATTATCTCAAAATTTTATGGTATTGGTACCTGATCTTCCCGGAACCGGAGAGAGCACTTTTAAGGGGACCTCGATAAGTATAGAGCAGCTTGCAGGCTGTATAAATAGTATATTGGAAAAGGAAGGTTTGGATAATGCTTTGATAGCCGGGCATTCTATGGGAGGGTATATAGCCCTTGCAATGGCAGAGCTTTATCCTGAAAAGGTGAGGGCTATTTCGTTTGTTCATTCTACCGCTTTTGCAGACAGTGATGAAAAAAAATTAACAAGAAGAAAATCTATAGAATTAATACGAAAAGGGGGAAAAGAACCGTTTATAAACCAAATGGCCCCCAACTTATTTTCGTCTATTTATAGGGACAAATTTCCTGAAATGATCCGGAAAGAAATAGAACGAGGTGTAGCGCAGAAGGAAGAAACCATGATAGCATTTTATGAGGCGATGGCTAACAGGCCGGAAAGAACAAAAGTGCTGAAAAATAGTCTGTTCCCGATGCAATGGATAATAGGAAAAGACGATAATATAATACCTTTCAAGATACAATTGCAACAATGTTACTTAAGTAATATTAATTTTGTATCACTATATGATAGTTGCGGTCATATGAGCATGCTTGAAAAACCAGAACCCTTAGCGAATGATCTGGAGCAATTTGCCATGTACTGTTATTACAATTAATGTAAAAACAAAATGCCAAAATGGTTTGTTGGTTGGTTTTTCTTTTTATTGCTGGGTTTCGCTATTCCGGCAGGAGCTTCCCATATAGTTGGTGGTGAAGTAACCTACAAATGTCTCGAAGATAATAACTACCAGATTACCATTTCCATTTATGAAGATTGCCTTACAGGATTGCCAGATGCTATTGCACAGGATGTGCCTGCCTATATAAGTATTTTCGATGGTAACAATAACCCGGTACCACTACCAATCTCTTTTATGAGCAATGGCAAGACTGTTTATTATGATTCTATCGGTTTGTATTCACGAATAAGCGTGCCCACTAATTTTAGCAATGCATGCATAGATAATCCGCCAAATACCTGCCTTAAAAAAGCAACGTTCGTTAGAACTTATTACTTGCCGCCGAATGCTACAGGGTATACTATAGTGTATCAAAGGTGTTGCAGAAATGCTAGTATAATCAATATTTTTGATCCATCGGCTGTAGGCGCAACGTACTATTGTACTATACCACCTTCGGAGGTTGCAAGCTGTAATAATAGTGCTGTTTTTAAGAATTATCCGCCACAAATTATTTGCATTAATAATCCTCTTTATTATGACCATTCTGCCACTGATGCAGATGGGGATTCCCTAAGCTACGACTTTTGCCAGGATTATACGGGAGGATCAGATACTAATGCTAAACCTATACCAGGACCGCCGCCATTTCAGAAAGTAAATTATGTGCCACCCTTTAGCTTCACTAACCCCATGGCCGGGTATCCGCAGATACAAATTGATCCTAAAACAGGAATTATTTCCGGTACACCTAATTTGCTCGGGAGATATGTTGTAACTGTATGCTGTCATGAATGGAGAAATGGGGTGATGATCAATACCATCTTTCGGGAATTTCAGTTTGTTGTAACGGATTGCTCAAAGGCTGTGGTCGCCGATATCCCGCAGTTGTCTGCGGAGTATAATACCTACGAAGTAGATTGCAAAGGATTCACAGTCACATTTTTAAATCATAGCAAAGGAGGATTCTCTTATTATTGGAATTTTGGTGATACAACTAACATTGCTGACTCTTCCAGCTTATTTGAACCTACCTATACTTATCCCGATACAGGAGTTTATCCTGTAAGGCTGATAGTGAATAAAAACAGCACCTGTACAGATAGTATTACCAGGTTAGTAAAGCTTTATCCATATTTCAATGCCAATTATAAAGATACCGGCCTGCAATGTCCTAACACACCAATTAATTTCACAGATATCTCAACATCTACATATAAGCCTGCCGATATATGGCAGTGGAGCTTTGGAGATGGTACTACATCAACTATAGAAAATCCTACTCATATATATAAGCAAGGGGGCACTTATAATATAATATTTAACTCGCAAAGTGAGAAAGGGTGTACTGATACTGTATTCAGGCAGATGGTTGTTGAAGACTTTCAGCCCTTTGCAGGCAACGATACAATAATAGTAAAGGGACAAAGCATTTATTTTAATGCAGTAGGGGGTACACAATTTACATGGAGCCCCGCTACAAACCTTAATGACTCGAGTATCGGCGACCCAATAGGATATTATCCTGACACCGGTCATTTTGATTATAATGTACACATTACAAGTGCTTTTGGCTGCATGACCAACGATTCAATAAGAGTGTTTGTGGTAGGACAAGGAGCCTATTTTGTGCCAACAGCATTCACGCCTAACGGAGACGGTAAGAATGATATATTCAGTCCGATAGCTATAGGATATAAAAAACTGAATTCCTTCAATGTATATAACAGGTGGGGACAAGAAGTTTATCATACAGATCAGATAGGCCAGGGATGGGATGGTACATACAATGGGGTGAAGGAAGAAATGGGAGTTTATTTCTGGACATTGGATATAACAGACAGGTATGGTAATGATCAGAAAGCAAAAGGGAATGTAACTTTAATACGATAAAATATTAATAATGAATTTAAAAAATTGGGTGCATTTGTGCCCAATTTTTTATTTAAAAACATCAATCGGCCTTGCTGACTATCTTTGCATGGTTTTTTAAGCGACAACTATGAGTAAAACTATATTGGTAACAGGGGCGACCTCAGGATTTGGAAAAGCAATAGCTGAGCTTTTCGCAAAAAATGGATATACAGTTTGCATTACAGGGCGCAGAGCTGAAAGATTGAAAGAATGTAAAGCCGAGCTGGAACAACAATATAATGCGAAGGTTATAACACTTCAGTTTGATGTAAGAAATAGAGAAGAAGTAGAACAGGCAATGAACAAGCTGAAAGAAGAAGTAACGCATATAGACATACTCGTAAATAATGCAGGCCTTGCGGCAGGGTTTTCGTCTATAGATGAAGGAAGCACTGATGATTGGGATACTATGATAGATACTAACGTAAAGGGGCTTCTATATGTAACACGACAAATTGCGCCGATGATGAGGCAACAGGCGTCAGGGCATATAATAAATATTGGTTCTACTGCCGGGAAGCTGGTATATAAAAATGGTAATGTGTATTGTGGGACAAAGTTTGCAGTAGATGCTTTAACCCAGGCAATGCGTATAGATCTGTTGCCATACGGAATTCGGGTTACAGCTATTAATCCGGGTATGGCAGAAACTGAGTTTTCTTTAGTGCGCTTTAAGGGAGATGAACAAAGAGCGAAAAGTGTATATGAAGGATTTAATCCATTAAAAGCTGAAGACATTGCCAATATAGCATGGTTTTGCGCGACGTTGCCACCGCATGTATGCATCAATGATCTGACTGTGACTTGCCTGACACAAGCCAACAGTTATTATTCGATAAAGGAAGCTGATCGTGCGCAGCCAACTAAATAATGATTTATTACTTTAATTGATTCAAATGTATTCTTCCACAACGCAGATACGTGTTCGATACGGAGAGACTGACCAGATGGGCTACTTATATTACGGATATTATGCGCTTTATTATGAAGTGGGACGCGCAGAAGCAATAAGGCAGTTGGGTTATACCTATAAAGAGCTTGAAGAGATGGGCATAATGATGCCGGTGGTAGAACTGAACGCAAAATATTTCAGGCCTGCATTGTATGACGATCTGATAACAGTAAGAACGATTTTGAAAGAGCTGCCAACCGGTTCGAAGATCACCTTCCATTCTGAATTATATAATGAACAGGATCAACTGCTAAATGTTGGCGTTATCACACTTGTATTTTATGACCCCAAGGAAAAGGTGAAAGTGAATATGCCTGACGAAATGCGATCAAGATTAAAACCGTTTTTTAGAAAAGAGACTTATGAGTAATATACAGGCTTCAATAATTACGATAGGAGATGAGTTACTGATCGGGCAGACAATAGATACCAATTCGGCATGGATAGCTCAACGATTGAATGATCTGGGAATAGACGTAATAAGAAGAGTAGCTGTAGGGGATGAAAAAAGCGCTATATGGAACGCATTGGATGAAGAGCTATCAAAAGTATCGTTAGTATTGATAACGGGAGGGCTTGGCCCAACTTCTGATGATATAACAAAGCCATTGCTGTGCGAATACTTTGGAGCAAAGATGAAAGTGGATGAAAAGGTGTTGCAGCATTTGAAAGAAATATTTACCAAAAGAAATCGCCCTTTCCTTGAGAGAAATCTGAAACAGGCAGAGGTTCCCGATAATTGCACAGTGCTATTCAACAAAATGGGAACGGCGCCGGGCATGTGGTTTGAAAAGGATGAAAAAGTGGTCATATCCATGCCGGGTGTGCCATTTGAAATGATGGGAATAATGGAGGATGGAGTGATAGATCGCCTGCAACAACGCTTTACAAGTGATGCTTTATTACACAGATCTATTGTGACAGCCGGAGAAGGGGAGAGCTATATAGCAGATAAAATAGAAGACCTTGAAAATGCATTGCCTCCGCATATTAAACTTGCTTATTTGCCAGGTTATGGTTCTGTCAAGCTTCGCCTTACCGGAAGAGGAAATGATAAATTGAGGCTGGCCAATGAATTGCAATTAAGACAGGAAGAAATTGCAAACAGGCTTGAGAATATAGTAGTAGCTCTTGACGATTTACCATTAGAGTACATTCTTGGTAAATGTTTTATCGAAAGAGGTTTGACATTAGGATTAGCTGAGAGTTGCACTGGAGGATATATTGCACATTATATAACACAGGTGATGGGCTCTGCAGGATATTTTAATGGAAGTATCGTATGTTACCAGGAAAGTGTGAAAGAAGATGTGCTGGGAGTTAAAAGAGAAACATTGGAAAAATATGGTGTAGTAAGTGAGGAAACAGCTGTAGAGATGGTATTGGGAGCAAGAGAAGTTTTGAAGTCGGATTATAGCTTTGCGGTAACAGGCCTTTTAAGTGCAGGTGGAGAAAGTGACAGGGTGCCTGTAGGTACTGTATGGATGGCTGTGGCAGACAAAAATAATGTGAAAACAAAAAGACATCAGTTTCACTATGACCGCCAGCGTAATAAAGAACTGGCTACACAGATGGGGATGCTGATGATATGGAAAATGCTGAACAACAAATTATGAGCTTGATATTCTTCATAGGGATGCCGGGATCTGGCAAGTCGCACTGGGCTAAAAAGGTGGCAGCGCATTACCAACTGTCTTCGATAGACCTGGATGAATATTTGCAGCAGCATGAGCGGATGAACATAGGAGATATTTTTATCAAGCAAGGTGAAGAGGAATTCAGGAGAAAAGAAAATAAGGCATTGATAAGCATTGTTGAAAATAACCGCCATAATGATGCTATAATATCGTGCGGTGGGGGCACACCTTATTTCTCCAATAATATGGATATTTTAAAAAGGTCGGGGCATACTGTGTATTTAAAAGGAAATGTTAATACACTTTTACACAGATTACAGAATGAAATTTATCATCGGCCGTTGTTGCAAAAACAGCAGGATTTGCCAAAGTATCTTGAAGAACAACTTAGCTTGCGCAGGCATGTGTATGAGCAGGCAGATTATATTTTACAAATAGAAGACATTTCACTTACTAATTTTGACAAAATTATTTCCTCATGTATAAGCCGGCAATGAGCTGGGGCGCGCTACTTGCAGCCATAGCAGTAATATTAGGCGCTTTTGGCGCGCATAGCTTGAAAGAAGTGTTAGCTCCTAATCAATTAGAGGTGTTTGAGACAGGTGTTAAATACCAGTTTTATCACAGTTTTGCATTGCTGATAGTGGGTATTGCTTTTTCTGCATATCCCTTTGGTAATTTAAAATTGGCAACAACCTTCTTTATACTTGGTGTCGTATTTTTTAGCGGATCATTATACCTTTTCCCTATTTTAGAGGCGAAGAATGTGGCTATTCCGACAATAGCAAGACTAATAACGCCATTAGGTGGGTTGTTTTTTATTATCGGGTGGGTAGCGTTTTTTTTGGGGATAATAAAGAAACACTAAATAAAGTCCAAAACAGATTATAAATGATTGCCATTATTGGTAATCATTTTTATTTTTATCTGTAATAACTATCCTTTGCGTCCATTTCACTATATAAGCATTATTACATTCATATTGTCTTTTGCGCTCATTATTATCCATATTGAGTGGCAGGTTTCATTATGGTGGCTTATTGTTCTGCTAATATTATACGTGCTTTCATTGGTTTTAGGGTCTATTTATATTAACTGGAATTTTTACCTCATTTCACGGAATAAAGGCACTGATAAAAAGTTGATTGCCTTAACTTTTGATGATGGACCGGCAAAAGAGACTTCTGCTATTCTGGATATTTTAAAAGAGCATGGTGTTAGTGCGACCTTCTTCAATATTGGGAAAAATGTAGTTGCGAATGAAGGGTTAGTAAAGAGGATGGATGAGGAGGGGCATTTGATAGGGAACCATAGCTATTATCATGGAATAAATTTTGATTGGAAGAGTACCGGGAATATGGTTCTGGAGTTAAAAGAAACTAATAACGCCATTGAAGCCATTATTAATAAAACTCCCAAATTATTCAGACCACCTTATGGAGTTACCAATCCTAACCTGGCAGGGGCAGTAAAACAGATGGATATGACTTCGGTGGCTTGGAGTATTCGTTCTTTTGATACTACTGCGAAGGATACCAAGCTGTTACTGGACCGTATATTGAATAAAATCAGGGGAGGTGACATTATATTATTACATGATACAATTACTATTACAAGAGAAATTTTACCACAACTGATCAGTGAGACTACCAAAAAGGGATTTACCTTTGTGCGAATTGACCAGTTGCTCGACATTCAGCCTTATGAATAAATTTTTTCTGACGTTATTGCTTTCAATATCCAGCTTTGTTTTATATGCACAACCTAAAGGGTATCAACCTGTAAATAACCTAAGTGCCTTTCAGCAATCTTTGACAAAATCGAATGCAGCAGTACAAACCATTATGAGCGATTTTGTACAAACTAAAAATCTTTCTCTGCTTGCCGATAAAATAAAGTCGAAAGGGAAGTTTTATTTTAAGAAGGAAAACAAAGTACGCATAGAGTACACTACCCCTTATACTTATCTTTTAGTAATGAATGGCGGACAACTAATGGTAAAGGATGAAGAGAAAACAAGTAAAATAAACACAAGAAGCAGTAAGACAATGCAATCTGTAAATCGTATTATTATAGATTGCATGCAAGGCACGGTTTTTCATAACACTGACTTTAAGGTAGCTGCTTATGAGAATAGCCAAAGTTATTTACTATCGCTTGAGCCGGCTACTGATGCTATGAGGAAAATGTTTAAGAAAATAGATGTGTATATGAATAAGAAGGATTTTGACGTACATAAGCTGACTATGACCGAGCAGGGAGGAGATTTTACTGATATGGATTTTATAAATACTCAACACAATGTAGCGCTGAATGAGAACTTATTTAAAATTAAGTAGCCTCTTATTGTTATTGTTTGCTGCTTGC
This sequence comes from Flavipsychrobacter sp., assembly GCA_035606335.1. Taxonomy (GTDB): domain Bacteria; phylum Bacteroidota; class Bacteroidia; order Chitinophagales; family Chitinophagaceae; genus DATNFP01. Next base: position 11,193 of record DATNFP010000070.1, read on the forward strand.
GCCAGTCCATATAAGCATTTGCATTTTCACGAAGATAAATCGCAAACGGCGCTGCAATACAAACCTGTTTATGAAAAGCAGGTATACCGCTGTGTGGTAGATGGGAAAATATTATTCAAAAAATTTCATTTAAGCGGCATATTATTTTTCAAGACAATGGAGGATAAAAGCACAAGGGTGATCTTTCAGAATGAGATGGGATTTACTTATTTTGATTTTAAATGGAACGGCCAGGATTCATTCAAAGTAATACAGATAATAGATCAAATGAACAAACCTGCATTAGTAAAAACTCTCGAAAAAGATCTGAGTATTTTTCTTTTGAAGGATTTGAATAAGCCGACAGAAAAAATTGCTGTAAATGATGGCGATACCTTTTATCGTTTTACATTGAGTAAAGGGTATGTTTATTACATTGCTCATTCAGGAAAGCTTGAGACCATAGATAATACAGGAAAAGGCGGGAAAGTAACTACTATAACTCTCACAGGGAAAGATACTCCCAAAGGATTGCCCGATTCAGCATTGTTTACGCATCACAAAGCACATTTTACTATTCAAATAAAAAAAATTCAGTCACATGTTGATGAATAATTTTTATACCATAAAGGATGAACAACGGGGAGAAAATAGTTTTTCATGTAAAGTATCTTTTGATGCATCGCATGATATATTTAAAGGCCATTTTCCGGATCAGCCGGTGGTTCCGGGTGTTTGTATGATGGAGATAGTAAAAGAATTGTTGCAAAAACAAATAGGAAAGAAACTATGGCTTCGCAATGCCGGCAATGTGAAATTTCTGCAATTGATCACGCCGGATGTGGAGCCGGTAATAAATATTAGCTGGAACGAGGGCGATAACGGATATAATGTGAATGCTTTTTTTAATAATAATGCTGTGGTACTATTTAAGCTGACCGGGCATTATGAATTGAATTAAACAGGCAGTTGCCAGTCTCTGTTCAGCTTTAAGACTTTTTCAATAACATCTCTTACGCACCCTTTTCCTCCATTATAAGGGGATATGTATTTTACAATTTGTTTTATTTCCGGTACTGCATCATTAGGACAACAAGGCAAACCGCAAATCTGCATAGCGGAAAGATCGGGAATATCATCTCCCATATACAGTACGCTGGCGTAAGGTATGCCGGATGTGGCTACCAACTCATGCAATGTATCTTTTTTACTTTCTATACTCGTATGCACGTCAATGAGGTCTAATCTGTTAAGGCTATTTTTTATTGCTTCAGAAGCTTCCCCTGAAATGATCCAGACCCTGTATCCCTTTTTTATGGCTAATTGCATGGCATAGCCATCTTTGATACTCATATTGCGCAACATTTGACCCTCTTCTGTTACAAGTAGAGAGCCATCGGTCAGTACACCATCAATATCGAATACAAATGTGCGTATGGGAGCAAATAATTCCAGTGGATTCATCTAGTTCTGATTATCGCGCCATTCATAAACCCAATTGGATTGTATCATTTCCAGATGTCCTTCGTTACATTCTTCGCGCTTTCCTGCAAAATTGGGTATTTGCAGCACCCATTCCATAAGATCTGTAAAACGTACACGGTATATCTGACCTTCGCTAAATTCATCTCCAAAGCGCTCATATAGCTTCATAGCTATATCTTCATAATCATTCCATTTTATCGGTGGTTCGTAATGAGCCATATTATTACTTTCGTTTTTACTTTTTAAGTGTAGTTTACTCTCCGTGTATTTGCGACTGGTCGGGAATAGTTACTTCTATAATACCATCTCCATCCTCTAAAATACATTGGCAACCCAGACGAGAATTAAGTTTAGGATTGCGTGCCCTGTCTATAAAATCCTCTTCTTTATCAGATATTTCCGGTACATATTCTTCTCCTTTTTCAAGGTATAGATGGCAAGTGCTGCAGGCGCATACCATGCCGCAATTATGATGTAATTCTATATTATTTTCAAGAGCTACTTCCAGGATGCTCTGGTCGGGTGATACATTTTCTATTGTTACGGGCTCAATTCCTTTTTCTTCAAACTTAAATTTTATCGTATACATGCAGATGTCCGCTGTTTTGCGGCAAAGTTAACGGTTCAGAATCTTTTCTTTAGGAATATCCTTATACATACTTTCTATTGATACAGATATATCCTTGTAGATGTGCTGCCATAGAGGATGAGACTGCAATAGCAGATTGTGCTTATGCAGCGTAATATAGTCGCCACGACGTGCCGGGCCGGTTTGCAGATTATGTGGCGAGCTTCGTTTCATCAGCTCAAAAGTCTGTTCTATAATGGGCTGTACGGTAGAAAATGGTAGACTATGATCGATACAGATCTCTTCACATATCGCCATCAGGTGATTGATGAAGTTGTTGCCGATCACCGCAGCAAGATGCAGCCAGTTGCGCAGATCGCTTTTTGCTTCGAATAAAATATCCGTAACTCCATGCCCGACAGACTGGATATATTTACTGGCCTTGTTTGTATTAGCTTCCCATGCACATGGTATATCCCTGTGATTTGGCAAATTATTTTTCATTATGGAGTATATGGGCCATAACACTGCACAATCTCTTGCTGAGCCCGCAATAACACTTATATCTACTGCACCTGCCGTATGAACCAGTACTGTGTTGCTGAATGATATATTTTTTGCTATTGTATCTATTGCATTATCCGCTACTGCCAAAAAACACAGGTCAGGATTGTCTTTTATGTCGTTAATTCTTTCATAAACCGTGCTATTTACCGACGACGCAAGCTCCTCAGCTGCATCTTTGTTGCGGCCATAGATCCCATCGCATTGGTGTCCTGCAGCAGTAAGGCGTTTTGCCAGAAAAAAGGCCATGTTGCCGGTGCCAATAATGCAATAATTCATGACTTAGTTTTAAGGTGGCTTACGTAATAATTTTCCATCATTGAGTGAACTTTTTCTTTAAGCGACGCAGTATCACTCAAAGTTAACCCTTCTGTAGATACAGGTTCAAGAAAATCAAAATATATTGGCATTGGCCATGCCCATAACTTTTTGTTGTATGGTAATATTTTCCCGGTATTAAATATTACTGCCGGGGCAATGGGTTTCTGGGCCTTGATAGCAACCACAAATGCTCCGTCGAAAAACGGTTGAATTGGTTTGTCTGTTTTGTTGCGTGTGCCTTCAGGGTAAAGACATAAATGTAGCCCCATATCCAGCATTTGCTGCATTTTGGTAAAACTGTCGCGGCGGCTTCCCTCCTTTTTTCTATCTAAAAGTATAGACCCTGTTTTATAAATCATCCCAAATATTGGAACTTTTGCTATTTCTACCTTGGCAAGTGTTTTAGTTGGGCCTGGTATCCAGGGAGAGGAAACCGGAATATCTACAAACGAATTATGATTGATGACAACCACATAGTTCTGTCCCTTTTTAAGATTCTTTTTGCCTCTTCTTATCACAGGACACAACGCCAGCGGCATAAATACTCCCATCCACACTCTGAATATTGCATGCAACGCTTTCGACTTTTGTGGGTCAGGCAGGAATGATATGATCCAGATGGGTATGAAAACAACAAGCATTGTTGCTACAAACAACAAAATGCCGTAAAAGAAATATATATGACCGAGAATATTTTTTAGCTGTTTCATTCTCCTAATGACCAGTCGATTGGTTTAATTCCATGTTGCTGTAGCCAGTTATTGGCTTTGCTGAAATGATGACATCCAAAGAAACCATTATGTGCCGATAACGGGGATGGGTGAGCGGCTTTTAGCACTAAGTGCTTTGTTTTATCTATAATAGCTTCTTTGCTTTGTGCGAACCTGCCCCAAAGCATAAATACCACATGCTCCTTATCGGCAGATATAACTTTAATAACATCGTCTGTAAAATAGTGCCACCCTATTTCGCTGTGCGACATGGGTTTGTGTGCTTCTACCGTAAGGGAAGCATTAAGTAATAATACACCCTCTTTTGCCCATTTCTCCAAGTTGCCATTATGGGAAATAGGGATATCCAGATCGGCGTGTATCTCCTTAAATATATTAATCAGCGATGGAGGAGGGGGAACATTTTCCGGTACCGAAAATGAAAGACCATGTGCCTGGCCAACATTGTGATATGGGTCTTGCCCCAATATCACCACCTTTACATTATTAAAGTGGGTACATTCAAATGCATTGAAAATTAATTTGCCCGGGGGATAAATTGTTTTTCCTGCCTTCCTTTCGTCTTTTAAAAATGTGACTATTTTTTCAAAATATGGTTTCTCAAATTCTTCTTTCAGTTCTTTTTTCCAGCTCGATTCTATATTTACTTCCATAGCCCAATAAAGATAAATATCAATTATTATTTTTTATTAGTGCCGGCTTTTGACTTATCAACATCTGCTGCAGGAGCGTTTTTATTAGGTTGCTGCATAATGGAGAAACTACCGCACATGGATTTGTTCTTCCATTTTTGTGAGAGCACTATCAGGTACATATCAGTTTTATCCGGTATAAACGAATAAATAATATATCCTGGTTGTTCTCCTTTTTTAAGGGCTTTCTGCGCTATTTTTTTATCGTCTCCGTCATACAGTTCCATTATAGTTTTGGATGATTCGAGGCTGCCTACAAATATGAATTGATATAGGGTGCCTTTATCCAATTGCACGGCTATAGGAAAAGGAGTTTCGGACCTCATAGTGACCATTGCATCTTTGTAAATCTCCATTCCCTGATTTTTAAAAGCCTGCATTAGTCCATGTGCCTGTACTATTATGGTTTTATCCATGCAGCCTATATTAGCCTGTGGTTGCTGTTGCTGGGCAAATGCTGCACTTGAGAATAAAAAAGTGCTTAATGAGATCAAGACAAAAAGCTTCTTCATCAGGAGTAGTTTTTGGAAAAACGAAGGTAAAGGGAAATAAATTTTTTTATTGTAACTAATTTATTACCGGATATCCACATCCAATAGTTTCTGGCCATTAAGATATCCTTCCAGTTTATCATATACACTTAATGAGCCAACACCGGCAGGCGTACCTGTAAATACTATATCGCCAATATTTAATGTGAAATACCTGGAAGCATGCTCCAATATCTGGTTTATATTAAACAGCATATCTTTTGTATTACCTTCCTGTACTATATTGTCGTTTACCTTTAGCTGGAAATTGAGATTATTCAGATCCAGGTCGGGTGTTATGTCAATAAATTTACCTACAGCAGCAGAGGCATCAAATGCTTTTGCTATTTCCCATGGGAGGCCCTTTTGCATTTGTTTTTTTTGCACATCTCTTGCTGTAAAGTCGATGCCTACTGATACATGGTTATAATATTTTCTTGCAAAACGCTCGTGTATATATTTTCCGTTTTTATTTATCTTAATTACAACTTCCAATTCGTATTGAAGATCATCTGTAAATTCCGGATAATATAATGGTTTGTCTGGAAGGAGAAGCGCATTTTTGGGCTTCATGAAGAGAACCGGCTCGGATGGGACTTCATTATTAAGTTCTTTCACATGTTCGCTGTAATTTCGTCCGACACAAATAATTTTCATAAGATAAAGCGATTTGAAATGGGTCGTGTAAAAGTAAAATTTCCTGATGAAAAACCACTAATAATTGTGAGAATACCCGTCAGGATAGGTGATATTAATTATGGCGGTCATATAGGAAATGATTCGGTGTTGTCAATTATTCATGAAGCTCGCATGCAGTTGCTCGCAGGGTGGGGGTATGATGAATTGCATGCTGGTGGCAACGCTCTTATCATGGCCGACGTAATTATCGCTTACAGGGGCGAGGCATTTTATGGAGATGTTCTCGATATAGCAATTTATGCTGAAGAGATAACCAATAACTCATTCGACCTTTTGTATCATATTACAACACAACGTGATAGCACAACAAAAGACATCGCTCATGCTAAAACAGGTATGGTATGTTTTGATTATAAATCCCGTAAAATAGCTTCTATGACAGAAGAGTTGAAAACAAGATTGCAAAGCGCGGATTTTTAAAGTTTTTTTATACCTTTGCCATCCAATTTTTTGGCGAGGTAGCTCAGATGGTTAGAGCGCAGGATTCATAACCCTGAGGTGACGGGTTCAACTCCCGTCCTCGCTACCAAAGGAGATTTTTTCCATGTTTTTAAAGGGTTGCTCTAAAGAGCGACCCTTTTCATTTTAACTCCTTTACCAGGGATTCAATCTATTACTCAAAAACGACAACAAACTTGATATGGATTAATGCGAAACGTTAAGTTGCGATTGCGAGGATCTTGCCATGAGACTAGATTAGAAAATGCGAAATGCCAAAACCTGTTAGATAAATGATGTTCGATGGATATAGCGTTATGCACGAATCTGTTATTTAATATTCAACGAAAAATACCACACAGGTTGTTTACAAAGGTTACCAGGCCATGCTATATCCAATCGTAATGGATAGCCTGCTAGGGTAGTTCTCACGCTGAGTCCATAAGCCATAAGCCATTTGTTGTTTTGCGGATTTGTGCTGTTCCATGTTTCTCTTGCATTCCCTGCGTCGGTAAAAATTCCTAATTGCAAATTGTTGATGGATGGCAATGGCGTCTGTATAGGGATTAGCGTTTGGAAGATTGGGAAATAAACATCAGCATTTATCACTGTGTATTGATTGCCGTACAATGAGTTTTGATAATAACCCCTGAACGGTGTTACCAGTGTCTGGAATGCATAGGGTGCTGACTGGCTGAAATGCACATTGCTGTCTACCCTGGGCGTAACATTATTATCTACGCCACCAAGATTGTAAAGCACATATTTATCTCCTGCACTATACCCGGTGTGCAACTGCATAACCAATGTAATGTATTTGTACAGCGGCTGATGGTAAGCCAGGTGAATGCTGCTTCCTATAAGGGCCGATTCCTGTTGTGAGAAACCTTTGAACGCATCCAGTAATGCCTTTGCATAAAAACCTTTAAATAAGTAAGGTAGGGTAGGATGTAGCTTATTTATTTCTGCTGATAGTGTAGTAATAGACCATATACTTTTTATGTCTTCAAAGTCAAGGCTATATTTATCTGTTGCGAGGAATATGGTCCGGTCGTCTCTTACTGCTGTTCGCAGGCCGAGAGATATATCGTAGTTGATGGGGTCATGCAATGATACCTCATAATAATGTGTCTTTATTTTTGCATTTCCGGGATATTGCCTGCCATTCTCATCTACCCAGCCACTGTCGTTGTCCGGTTGAAGGCTTTCCACATCCCTTAAGTAGGTTAGTCCCCAATCTATTTTTCCAGAAGTGTTTAGATAATTGATAAACAAAAGACTTCCTTCTGTAGTTGCTGGTATTCTGTATCCAACGCTGAAGTGATGATTTTCAAAAAGGTCTGTAAATCCTCCTTGTGCCATTCCTCCAATTTCCGGGAATTTAAACTGCCCCTGATAGTTTTGATAGGGCTGATACCTGTTAATGAAATAATCATTATTCACTAATGCACTAAACCAGGCACTTTGCAATTGCAATACATACGGCTCTACTTTTTTACGGTTATATGCCAACGACTGCTCGGTACTATCTTTGCTATGGGCAGCTTTCTTTTTGGCATCTTTCGATGTAAATACTTCATCAAGGATTGTTTGAGAATTGGTTTTTGCCCTGGCTAATATAGAATCTTCTTTTGCCTGTTCTTTTTGCCTTTTCCTGTAATCTTCCAGCCACGTGCTTGTTGTATCGTTTGGTTGTATTTTATTACCCTCCAACCATTGCGCAATTGGCTCTGTAGTTATGGTAATACTGTCCTTAGCTATTGAATCAACAAAAGTAATTTCATTGCTTTTCGTCAGATATTGGTATGGCTGGTAATGAGATAATGGCGTGGATGAAGTTTGTGGAGATGCATTATTGAGCAGAGTAAATCTTTCTGTTCCCGTGCCAGTGTAAGTTGCCAGTATTTGTTCGTTCATTACTAGTTGTGGCTTGCTCCATTTTATATATGAAATTGTATCTGCTTTTATTGGTTGTATTTTTTTATCCCTTATGGTATAGATGCCCTGCCACACAGTATCAGGGTCATATCCTACTCCTATCTTCCATATTTTTGGCTTTAGTTGTTTTGGCCGGTTTGATTCAAAAACAATTATTCCTGTTTTGTCTGTTGTGGGGCTATTGTCGTCATAGCTATCATTTGTAAAAGGCATATAAGTGCCTTTGTTCTCATTGTATTTTACAATATCACTCTGGCCTTTTGTATATGCAGATAGTAAAAATTCTCTGTTTGAAAGTGGGGTAATACTTGTTATTCCATCTACGCCATATAGCTTGTCGGTCTCCAGTAAATTACCATTAGTAGCATATCTTTTTATTGCTATTTTGCCTTTCACAGGCTGTGTTATAAACAGCTCTTTCCCATCAGGATGCCATTGCAGTATAGGATAGATATCGGGACTATGATCGCTTATCCAGGGTGGCAACTGGTATGTATTTATTTTTTGTGTTTTTACACTTATTATATCGTAGATATATACCGTGCGCTGATTATATAGCTGTGACACATAAGCTACATATTGTTTGTCAGGGCTTAGAAGAATATTGGTGATAATGCCTTTTTTGTGAGGCAGCGTTATTGTATTAGCCTGCTTTACTACTTCATTGTCTTTTTCTCTGGAAAACCTTTTTGCATAGAAATTAAAGCATTGCACATATAGGCTGTCAAGTGGTTTTTTAGCTATCAGTCGTATCGCCCTGGCAAGCGATTTCTTTTTCTTTAGCTGAAAAAATAATTGCATTACAGCCTGTTTATAATAATTATCTGCAAGAAAATAACAAAATGCGTGGCCGCTCAACCTGGGCTCATAAGCAATTACCTGCTGCCAGCTTAAAAAATGACTATGTCCGAATGACCGGCGCAGATCATCTTCTGCTGCTATTGTCCAGCCATGGGCAAAGTAGCGAATGGCCCCTTCCTTGAACCAATCAGGTATCTGGCTACCACCTTTTGCCTGGTCTGCAGTATTACCTTCTTTAAATTGTTCCTCCCATATATCCCTTGCAATACCTTCATACAGTTGGTCTTTCAGATCTGCGTAGTCACCTTTGTATGCGAGTACTATCCTGTCTCCTTTATATATGAATGTAGGCAAAGTGAATTGTTGTGTCTCAAAACTGCCGGTATTGGTTTCGTATTGCTCGCTTACCGACGGATATACAATGATATTAGGAGCGTGTTCAGGACTGTTAAGCGTTTCTTTTTTTACTTTTTCCAGTGCATCCGGTATTTGTCTTACCAGGAATGCACCAATGCTGTCTGCTCCTGCAGGAAAATAAACATGAAATTGCTTGGTGTGATAAGCCTTCCAATGAAATTTATGAAATTGAAAACGATTGTAGCGCTGCTGTTGTTCTGTTTGCGCTTTTACAAATGAAGGCGCAGCAAGTATAAGCGAAACAAAACAAAGAAAAAAAAGTAAGTATCTGTGATGTGATTTTATAAGTTGTCTCATTTAAAATTCTCAAAATGGGTTTAAGGAAATAATGAACAAAAATCTTATAATTTATTGGATTTTCTTACTATTGCTATAGAATTATTCTTTCTGTAACCTATGGTCTCTATGTGTTTAAAATATTTTCCCCAATTTATTTCCGTCATTGCGTTATTACTATTTTCTTATCCACCTGCCTTGTATGCACAAAGCAACGTATGGGCAGGCAAGCAACTAACTTCCGATAAGGCAAAGAAAGGGAAAGACAAGCTCAAAGACTGGAAAGACCATTTACAAAAATGGGGACTTGACAGCAATTACAATCACGAGCTGGACTTAGGGGCTAAACTCAATACAAATGGATGGAGCGGCTGTGTATATCTGTTCAAAAAAGTAAGCAAAAGGCAGCTATCCTTTTGGCAGCTTGGCTTTTCTGAAATAAAGGACGAAAAACAGGTGAAGCAGCAAGGCTCATTCGGTGCCTTCCCTCAGTTGGGTAATCCTTCTTCTTACATATTTGGAAAGATTAATAATCTCTATGCTTTGCAGTTGGGTTATGGCAGGCAGACGATTTTATTACCTGATGTTTTAGAAGGCAATATTTCCGTAAGCTTCAGATATAATGGAGGGTTTAGCCTTGCTATGTTAAAGCCTTATTACTTAAAGCTGATCAATGTAGATTATTCCCAGCCAAATGATCCGGCCACAGTACAGCAGCAAAAATATAGTAGCGCAAATGCCGATAAGTTTTTAAATACCGGCTACGTATTCGGTGCTGGCAGTTGGAGCAAAGGGCTTAATGAAATGGAATATATACCAGGTGCCTATTTAGAAGGGGCTTTTGTAATTACTCCCGGCAACCAGAAAGCCTTTATCGAAAATGTTACACTCGGTGGCAACATTGCTTATTATGCAAAAGATCTTCCCATAATGGCAGACAGGCCTGCATATAATTTGCAAGCCTGTCTGTTTGTGGGGTTGAGTTTGGGAAAGAGGTGGAGATAATCCTAACCGAGTTATACATAACAAGATGTCTACAATACTGCTTGTTATTCCAAATCGCTGTTTAGCATAGGTAAAAAGTATCATGGTTTCCAAACACAACTGTATTGTATCACAGGTTATTTAATAAATACTCTCCTAAAATACCTCGCTACTTGCCTTTAGGATTAAAATGCAATAATTTCTGCAAAAATTTCAAATTATACTGATTTGTCGCCGCATTCCTGTTATAATTGTCTTGTGGTGAGGAGTTGTCAAATTTGGATTTCATAAGTCCTATATATCCTTGATTGCGTGGAACGCCACCATATGGCTCATTATTAAGTACTTCTTTTAGAGAACTAATTCTATCTCCATAATCCTTTGGGAAAATAAATTCGCCAGAAACATTAGTTGTGACATACCCGTTTTCCGGGTTTATAGACTGAGCTACGTGAATACCGCCCCATCGCAATTCAAATCCCTCATGGTCATTATGATCAGAATTAGCATCAGCATTATGTCCGGCACCATGAAGAATAGTCCACGCACCTGTAGTTGCAATATTGGACTTCAATTCTTTTGCTTTTTGTCTTAAAGTACTTGATTCAACTGCTATTTCATTTCCTCCACGGACACTCTCTTCGGGCGTTGTTCCCTCACCAAGAGATTGCAGATCAGCCATGTAATCCTCGCTTGCACCGATAGTCTTATAGAAATTTATAACATCCTCTTTTTTGCCTACAGCTGCAATTAAATCTGTTGGATCTAAATTGCTTTTATCGAACTGAAGTGGATTTCCGTCAAAAACCTTAATCTGAGCGTTTATTCCCAAAGTCGCTAATGCTGAATTTCCTGTATTTACAATATTAGAAATATCATCGGCAGTTAAACCAGAGTTAGGTAAGGCTACTAAATAAATGGTATTGCTTCCTCCATCCGGGTCGATGAATTTTACGGGGTTATCATTTGTGTAACCATAAGGAGTCCATTCGGTGGTTTGTTCTGTAAGTGGGTCAATTTGAAACCATCTTCCTAATTGCGGATCTTGCATACGTGCGCCATAATCATACCATTCCAGCCCGCTTTTTGCGCCTGTTGCACTTGTAAATTCGTTGTGCTGCCATTCTTTTGAGTTAAACTTGATATTATTGGGGACTACGGGCATTGCACTTGAAACAAGTGTCAGGCCAAATGGATAATAATGATCTTCCTCAAGAACGTTGCCCGCATAGTAGGTAACGTCAACATTATCAAGATAAGCTACTGTTGACGCCATAGACAGGCCATAAAATAATAAGTATCCGGGGCGATCAATGCTTACTGTTCCTTGCGTGCCTAATGTTCCCCAGCTTCCTGGCTGACCATTAATCTGCAATGCTGCGCTACTGCCGGGTATTACATTAAAGTTCTCATCCAGTACCAGGTAGTTTAAAAATACAGCCGGTTTAGACTGATCGTAATTTTGCATCAATAAACTATTATAAATACCTGCAAATGCCTGGTTACCAAATGTGCTTTGCACTGCTTGTTGGCCTTGTGTCATGTCGCCGCCGATCGTTACTCCGCTACCTCCCGAAAGTGCTTGCATTACAGAACCTGCAAGCGTTTGCATGTCGGGAATATTATTTTGCACGCTGCCATCATAATAAGATTGCGCTGTAATCGAAAATTTGTCTCCCGGCATCACATGCAGCATGAGGGCTGTGCTCACTTGCTTTGAAGGATCGGTGCCTAAAAGTTGAGCTGCATAGAGATC
>DATNFP010000071.1:0-13248 GCA_035606335.1 Flavipsychrobacter sp.
ATAAAAAGCTGCATCATCAGCATCGTACATTATTTCCAGCATACGGTTGGCAGCTTTGGTGGCTCTTTCTTCATACTTATGCTTGCTGCTATCTCCAACATAATCGCACAACTGAGCTAATGCATGTAGATCTAATACATACATCGTATTTACCAATACCTCTTTTACAATAAAGTAATTAGCTTCCTTGATTTTTTTCAAATTGTAGCCGCGCCAAAAGTTTTTAAACTCGACCAAAATATTAGCCCGGAAATACTTTTCATTAGCAGCATTATCTTTAAAGCCCAACACTTCATCAAATGATGGTTTCCAATCAAGTCCTGATTCAAAAGTGCTAATTATGGAAATCAATCCATCTCCATCAAAGTCCCTGTTCTTTGCCAGCCAGTCGTGGTATTTTTTTACTTTAGGCAGCATTTGGAGCAAGTAATCTTTATCATTTGAGCACTCATATACTCTCAGAAGTGCCTGTGCTACCAATGGTGGTTGTATGAGGGAGCTCGTGTGTGGCCTAAACTGTTTCAGGGTAGGCTTTGATTGCAAAATGTTTAACAAGTTGGTAGGCAGCAGGCTTTCCCAAAAGATCATATGCCCTACAAAGCCATCTTTCCGCTGCATTTCAAGAAGGCTTCTGAAGCTTTTTTGGGCAAAGGCCACCTCACCTAATGCGCAGAGTATATAAATGTTGATGCAAGTATCCCACCACCATTGGAAAGGATAATTACCAGGCGATGGCATTACATAACAATAGTGAACATCAAGATGTGGGGATAAGCCTGCCTTAATGTTGTCAAACATCAGGTCTCTTACTTTTTCTTTTATTTCATCATCAGACATCATCTTCTAAAACACTCAGAAATATTTTAGTAACTGAAAAAAGATGCTGCGTTTTTTTGCCCTGTTATCAAAACGTCCGTGAGCACTAACATTACGATCCACAGATCGATATAAATTATTTTCCTGTTCCGGATTTTGCGGTTCTTCTGTTTGTTGACTCTCATAACCATTTCTACCCAACACTCTATCTGCGATGCCAGGGAAGAACTTATTGCCCCATATTGCTTTCCATGCAGGAAAACCGACAATATATTCCCTGCGTGGGTGGCTTGCAGCCCACAGCACAGCATCGGCTGCTACTTCAGGCTGATAAATGGGAGGCACAGGCTGCGCCCTTTTGGGCATACGCGATTTCGACCAGTCGAATTGTGGCGTATTATGAGCCGAGAGTTGCACCATACATGTTTTTACATTGCTTTTATCATGATGTAATTCGGCAAGTAGCGAATCCTGGAATCCCTGAATAGCATGCTTGGCAGCACAATAGGCAGACTGCAACGGTATGCCCCTGTAGGCAAGCGCAGAACCTACCTGTATAATGACTCCATTATCCCGTGGTAGCATTCTTTTTAAAGCTGCCAATGTACCATATACTACCCCGAGGTAAGTAACATCAGTAACCCGTTTATAATCTTCCGGCAGCATTTTCTTTATTGGTGAAAAAACAGATACCATCGCATTGTTCACCCAAATATCAATTGGACCCAATTCCTGTTCGGTTTTCTCAGCAGCCTTTTCTACTTCTGAAGCGTCGGAAACATCAAGTGGCAATACCAATGCCTTTACCCCGTACCCTTCTATCTGTTGCTTTAAAGTTTGAAGACGTTCTTCATTGCGGGAAATGATTGCAACGTTTGCACCCTCCTGAGCAAACGCAATGCTTATAGCATTGCCGATGCCTGCGCCAGCACCTGTTACTACTACTGTTTTATTTTTAAAACGTTGCTGCAAAATGTGCTTTGTTTAAAAATCACATTAATCTTTTAATAACATTGTGCCATTACTCCAAACCGGTCATTGCATCTCCATTATTGCCGGTTTTGATTTTACCATTTTTCATCTGGTACAAAATGAGTATCCTCGCCTTCTTTAAAAACTACATATACCCGCTTCCACGGATCGTCGTTTATTAATCGCCATTTATGACCGGTACCGGTATAATCAATAGCCAAAAGTATATCACCGGGATAGATTGTGAAGGCTTCTCCGGTTTTGGTTGTGAACTCCAGGATACCTGATAATGTAATTACATATTGTGGTATGGGGGCATTATGCCAATCAAATGAAGAGTTTGCTGCGGTTTCTTTAAAAAGGGTATGATCGGCCTTTACTAAGGCCCCTTCACTGATGCTTCCGCATTTCACATGAGAATTGCCATCTTCACCAGTATACAAAAGATATGCTTTGATCATGTTTTTATGTTTTGAATGTTTAATGTTCAGAAAAACGTAAGTTCGGTAAATTTACTCCTACAGTTACCGTCGCTATATATAAAAAAATATATGAGCTTTATGTGATCTGCACCCAAGAATATTCAGTTATGACGTAGACAATGAGCCAGCAATGATACTCCTACATTTTAAACAACTCTTAACAATAAAGGATATTCTTTTGATGCGATTTGGATAATACTCAAAAACAAAGATTAAAAGAAATAAGCCTTGTAGCTCTAAAGCTGGGATGTTTCGGATTTGGTGGTATTGCAGGAATGGTGGGCCTTATAGAAAATGAAATGGTGACGAAGAGAAAATGGATATCAAGGTCGCAATACCTGGATGTGGTGGGTGCGGCAAATGTGATACCCGGGCCAAACTCTGTAGAAATTATCATGCATTGCTCCCGTGTAAGAGCTGGTAAAGCCGGATTGGTATTGGGTGGCCTTTGCTATATTCTACCGGCTGTCATTATTTGTCTTTTCTGGGCATCTCTTTATACACGTTTTAATCATCTACCTTCTGTACAACCATTTATTTATGGTATTCGTCCTGCAACCACGGCCATTGTATTAGGGGCTTTATTCAGGTTATCCAAAGACGCTTTTAAAAGTCGTCTTATTATCCTGTTGTCGTTACTTGTTTTAGCGGGTTCACTATATGGAATGAATGAAGTTGTTTTACTATTTTCTGCGGGCATCATCGGCACACTTTATCTGAGCAGAAGCAAGTTATATAGCTTAATGCCTCTACCTTTTATCATAGCACATAAACCAACGACAATTTCTAATCCTAAACTCTTTTTTATTTTTCTGAAAATAGGCGCCATATTATACGGCAGCGGCTATATATTATTTGCCTACCTCGACGATGCATTAGTACAGCGCAATCACTGGCTCACTAAACAGCAGCTTATTGATGCTATATCTGTAGGGCAAATTACTCCCGGCCCTATATTTTCCAGCGCCACCTTTGCAGGCTACCTTGTGAGCGGTATATCCGGTGCCCTTCTTGCTACTGTTGGCATTTTTCTACCATCATTTTTTATAGCTTTTTTCCTACACAGGCTACTACATCTTGTAGAAAAACATCAGGCGATACGCAATTTCCTGGATATTATAAATGGTGCATCTGTGGCTTTGATTGCAGCTGTAGCCATACATATGCTTTCGGATTCTATTACTCAATGGCAGTCGGTTGTTATCCTTGTCATTACTCTTGCAGCGACATTAGTTAGAAAGATCAATGTTGCGTGGCTGGTAATTTTTGGGAGTGTGGCGGGGTATTTATTAGCGATAGTGTAAATGCAAGTCTCATTCTAAAATAATATTGGAATTGCCCTGTAGGGAATCTTTTAGAGAAAGTAGCAATCCAATTATTGTCACTTTCGTTTTTAATTATAGAAATTTTATGAATAAATGATACTCATATTCTCTTTCCCAGACTCAATTCAACAAACAGAGAGGCTCGCAAATTATATGCGGACTTGTCTGCCATTATTGGAAGGTCTTTTGTGTAATAAACAATGTTACCATCGAGTGTAACATTTTCGATAAAGGCTTTCTGGCTGCCGGGTGTACCAAAATTTCAGCAAAAGAGAATTAAGCTTAACCATCTTTTAATCATTAGTTAAATATTGACTTACAAAAGATGTCACAAAAGAAATGATAAAAAGTCTCTTCCTCCGATGAAGTAGCTTCTTCGTCCGATGAAGTAGTGTTTTCGTCAAATGGCATGTTGAATTATAAAATATACATTTTAAGTTGCGATAGTTATCGTCATTGATAACAAGAACTAACACTCGTAAGAGATGAACTAATGAACACCTTAGCCTTTTTGATCCTATCAAGTCTATTCCTAATGTCTTTTTGTGCTCATGCCCAGGAAGAATCTTCTGTTATCCAGCAACAAGGTACCCATTACATAGACCTTAAGCTTCATGCTTTAGATAAATACAACGATCACTTACAGCAACAGCAACAACGATTAATTAATAAGCTCAAACGGAGAGAAAAACACTTTGCGAACAAGTTGAAAAATACTGATTCCGCAGCCTATGCCCGTTACACTCACCAGCAATTGTCTTACGATTCCATAGGCAGACTAATGAATGCAGATAGTGTTACCATAGCGGCCAAAACTCCCAAAAGAAAAGAACCACTTATAGATAGCCTGAAAGGAGTAGCAGCCTTAGTACAAAGCCAGCCTAATGTCCCTGGTGCCCCACAAGTACCGGGCTATAATGCAGAACTCGCCAAAACACAAGGTGAGCTTAACTATCATAGCTACATCAACGATCTGATCACCCAGCGTACCAGTTATCTCAAGGGAGTGGCCTCTCATGGTAATATCCCGGGTATATCTGGGATAGAACAGCAAGTGTTTTATGGCAAGGCAAAGATGAATGTATATAAGGAAATGGAAGAAGACCCATCGAAAGCTGAGGATAAAGCACTGGAATACCTGGAAGGCGCACCTGGATTTGAGAAAAATATGAACAATGTCACAGCAGGACCCAATAGTATGCAAAGCCTGAGCGGAAATGTGAGTGCATCAGATCTGGAGAAAATGGGATTCCAGACAAAGAGCCAACTACAATCGAGCCTACAATCGAAATTCGGTAACAACCTGGGAGGAGTAGCCCAGCAGATGACCAGCCAGATAAACCAATTTCAACAACAGGCAAATGGTATCACCAGTGGTATCAGCAATGCAAAACAAACGATGCAATCTGCAAAGCAGTTAAAACATTTCAACATACAGAAACCATCATTCAAAATAAACCCGATGGCAGAATTGCCGTTCTGGAAGAGAATAACAAAGCAATACAACTTCCAAACCACAAGACCCACCATAGA
The DNA here is from genome assembly GCA_035606335.1 of Flavipsychrobacter sp. GTDB lineage: Bacteria > Bacteroidota > Bacteroidia > Chitinophagales > Chitinophagaceae > DATNFP01. Next base: position 5,129 of record DATNFP010000071.1, read on the forward strand.
TGGCAAGCCAGCCATGCTGAACCTTTCAGCAATGGCTGGATATCAACAAAACCCTAAGCTTACTTATGGCTTAGGGATAGCATACTCAATAGGATTGGGACAGAGCTGGACGAATGTACATCTATCTTTTCAGGGATTGGGATTAAGAAGCTATGTAAACTGGCAGTGGCAATATGGCATTGGGGTATATGGTGGCTATGAGCGGATGTACAAGCAGGCAGTGTTTGTTGGCAACACTCAAATACCAACAATAGACACAACACCCACAGTACACAACACAAGCACCTATACAGAAAGTTTACTCATAGGCCTCACGAAGAGCTATCGGATAAATAATAAATGGAACGGACAGTTACAGGTATTGTACGATATATGGTGGCAACAGGAAGGCTTGAGATCACCTATAATCATAAGGTTTTCAACAATAAAAATTTAAAAACTAACATAATGAACCGTAAACTATCCATTTCATTAAGTATAGTAATCCTGATTAGTATACCTATTGTTAGGACAAATGCTCAGACATCAACACAGGATATTAAGCCTAATGAAGTATATGCCCAGCAGATAGAATATGCTAATAAGACGGCTAATAAGCCCAAGATAATACCATTTGATTTACCAGACGCGAAATCCTTGGTCGCTATTAATCAATCTGGAGATGGGGTAATTAATATCCCTCTTGTAAATGTGAAAGGCAGAAAATTATCCTTACCAATTTCGCTAACGTATGTAACAAGTGGAATAAAAGTAGATCAGCCATCTTCAGAAGTTGGCCTGGGCTGGAGTATAAATATTGGCAGCATTACAAGGGATTATGGTGCTTTTGAACCGGACTATTCTTTCACAGGAAAGGAGCTTACAATGCCTGCACAAACAGGCGTATCTACTGATGCCAATAAGTTGTATACAAACAACGGCTTCATAAATCCATTTATCGATCCTTGGAGAGAAAATAAGTCGCTCAGTTACAATATGTGTAGTGGTTCGGCTCCAGATAAATATAAGATGAATGTTTCTGGCGTCGAGTCGAATGAGTTTTGGAACTATACACAGGGCAACCTGGATGCAAGTGGAAATGCTTTGGCTCCAAGCTTTGTATTCACAAAGCAAGTGCCATGGAAGTTATCTTACGAAGTAAAAACGGATACAATTTCTCAAGAAATATCCAGGATCAATGAGTTTACGTATAGTGAAGCAGTAGGAGCAGCTGAAGCTTTGGTGAATGACAATACTTACGCTCAAGGCTTTAATATGGCAGCTGCAATTGGATTATTTCCATATGTTAAAAATGGTAGATGTCCGGAATACGTTGTTCCACCAGCAGGATCGACTGGCTCACTCGTTCCATTGTCTACTACCGATCCAATGTACTTTTCTACTAACCCTAAAACGGTGCAAGTACAGTATGAAGATTATTCAAAATTTACGATAACAACAGCCGATGGAACAAAATATATTTTCGGACGCCCTTTAAGAGGTCAAAAATATTTATTTGATGAAGAACCTTTTTGGTCTAGTATGAATTTGGGGACCGAAGGAGACCCCAATAAAGCATATGACGAGCTGTGGAAAACGGATTATATAGCGGAGTGGCTTTTAACAGAAATTAGAAGCAATGACTATGTAGATGCAAACAATGACGGAGTAGCTGATGACGGAGATTATGGCGACTGGATCGCTATTCAATATACAGACCAATACCAATATGAGCAACCGGCAGCTACGTCAAACGCATTGCCAATGCCATTGCATAGAGAGTTTTCAAACTTTACACAAACTGACATGTACTCATCTTTAATAAGAGAGCGTGCCTACGTTACCAAGATAACAACACCTATCGAGACAGTTACATTTGGCAATTCTAATAAGTTCGATATAGATTTCGATTATTTCAATAAGGTTTTCAATACACAATCAACAAGAATAGATGCATCAAAACCAGTGGCAGATCAAAATGTGCCATATGCATATAACGTTTACACAACGCTTTATCCATATGCATCCTTTCCTGCTGCGCCATCTGGTTATTCACTAGATACTCAGCGCTACTATTATGTCAAGTATCCTATGGAACTCAGGAGATATGACAGTTTATCAGTAGCAGATAATATTACAAGTTCGCATCCATTAGTCCAAAATATCACGTTGAACTATGCGGCACAGGGAGCCGCAAATCAGCTAGCTGTTTCCACCTATGCAATTTTACACAATGACGGAAAAACATTTAATAGCTATAATCCCGCATCGTTAGGGGCAGGTCTGGATCAAAGCAATTTTGCAGCAAGTGATGGTTATGCGCAGGTTCGTGGTAAATCTACGTTACTAGGCATTGACTATAGAGGAGCAAATTCAAGCTCGGCTAATAAAATCTCATATAGCTTTGCCTACAACAATAATCCTTCTTATAGCAATATCCATCTCTACCAAATACAGAAACTCGGTGCCTTTGCCACTGTAAGAGAATGTCTTTCTGGCTCAAATGTCAATAGCTGGGGAAGATGGCCAGGATATAAAACATTAGTTGGTGGTACCATTATCCCAAATTCAATTTTGCCATGGAAAAGTATAACCGTCAATAGTTTTGTTAATTCTTCGACGTTCACTCCGCCGAATAATACCAATTGGAATAATAAAGTAATGGAGGATGAGCTTGGGTATTATTACGATCCAACATTAAACGCTCTAAATGGAAGAGATGCCTGGTCACTAACAAATATAACCCTTCCGTATGGAGGCAAAATAAGCCTCACCTATGAGCTTGATCAAACAGATATTAACGATGACAGGAACAATTGGGTAAAAAATGGCATCGCCGATTATTGTTTGCCATCTGTCGGGCATTACAATAATGTGGCCCACCTCCGGAGTATCATGCAAGATGAATATAACCAGGCCAATGAATCAACGGACACATTTGCCAATCAATTGTACCCGGAATACTATTTTTTGATGAATCAAAATACCGGCGGCCTAAGAATAAAGAAAGTTGACATTTCGGATATATACAGCGCACCGACTATCACTAAAACCTATGCTTATGGTACCGGACATTATACACTGCCACCCGCAGATTATTGGGGGAATTACATGCAAGGGTTTAGTGAATTTATAGAAAATGAAAAGGAGAAACATGTAATCAAAGATCTCTACGCTATAAATACTACCCCGTTAGATTATAATGATTATACTGCTACAATGACAGAAATGATAACGTCTACAAGGTTGGATGACAACATTAATGAATTGAGCACACATTATTATGAATATATTGATGAGATAAGCAGCGATGGTTCTAAGATCAGGTCGTATTATGGTCAAATGCTAAATAATGCTACTAACCCGACACCCGGTATTGTATATTACCCGACATATAATGGCCTACTAAAACAGCAATTTCTCCACCATTATGATTTTGTTGAGCTATTAGCAACTGATCTGGATCATTCAAAAGACATAGGAAATTATGCAACGTTTTATTTTAATGCAGCAGGAGGCATTGTAAAGAAAGTACAGTCTGACTACGAGTTCATAGAAAATAAATCGTTCAATATTCAGGCCCCTGTTACCCAACAAATTGTAGATGCAGAATATGCTTTACCTGAATACCATCCATACTTGCATGATATATGGGGATATATTCCAGGTACCAATACCTGTATATTGCCACCAACACATGCTGCTGACAATATGCTACATATTATTCCTTCAGAACATTTTTTTAATTATGCCACAGCATGGAATACTTTAGGAGATATTATTTCGGGCATTGGATCTTCAATTGGTTATGGTAGTATCTCAACCCAGGTAAATAGTACTGCTGAAGCTGTTAATCCCTTATTAAGGCTTGCATATGAATCAGGAGGACTTCCTTCAGCTTTTATGCCAACATGGTTTGCTGGAATAGCAGCAGTTAATAATCCATGGTTGGGATCAACCCCTATGAGCACTATTCATTCCGCCTATGATGCTACAACGATAACTTTAGTACATGATAATTCATATTCTTCACAAAGGGACTGTAACCAGCATCCTGAGTTAGATATACAGACATATTTACAGATGCCAAAATATTCTATTAATCCACTGACTTACAAAAGTCATCAATCTTATATTCTTCGTCCAATACATACCACAACTACTACAAACTTTTAGCATGAAGCAGTATCTTTTATTAATTATGGTTTTCTTTCTGGCGAGTAGCTCGTACGCACAAATAACGGAAGATAAATCACTCACCTACAATCCGGATGGGTTTGTAGCAACCGAAAAAACTACACTTAGTAACCTGGATGATGTTACAAGGTATTATCAATATCCTAAAGATTATGGTTTGCCGGCTGTTTATTCTTGTGGTACGATACCCACACCTACACAAGGATTAATACAACTTATTGCCGCCAATAATATTGATGTTCCGGTAGAAACATACTCTGTATTGCATAAGTATGGTACCAGCACAACAGAGGTGACAGAAGGAGTATTAACAACTTTCCAGGCAAACGGTTATCCGTACCAGGTATACAAAATCGAATCTGCAATTCCAATAGCTACATTCACTCCTTCTCACTACGATGCGACAACTTGCGGCCTAGATATGGACTTACACTATGCCTTACAGGAGACATATACCAAGTATGATAATTACGGCAATCTATTGGAGAAAAATACACGTGGAAATAAGAATATATCGTTTATATATTCCTACAAAGGAGCCTATAAGATTGCAGAGGTAGACAATGCAGCTAATAACCAAATAGCATATACCAGCTTCGAGACCACAGATGGTGGAGGCTGGAATTACACTCCATCCGGAGTACTAAGCCTCTCATCAGGATCGCTAATCGCGGGGAAAAATGTATATATCATCGACTATGGAGCTATAAGCAATTTAAATGCGCTTCCGCTCGGTGATTATGTGGTTTCTTTCTGGCGTAAGGCTTATACAACACCACCTCCAATACCAATAGTTAGGCTTTTGCTTACTGGTTCATCACCTACTGATAATGCCGTAATAGGAGCAACAATAAATGGCTGGACGTATGAGGAACACCACATTAAAAATATAACAGGCCTTACTATAAGTGGTAATGGGGATTATATTGATGAGTTGAGATTATACCCGGCCAATGCAGAGATGATAACGTATGGTTATACCCCACTAGTTGGAGTCACTTATTCCTGCGATGTTGCAAGCCACTTTAATTATTATGAATATGATGATCTGAACCGGCCTACTATAGTGCGGGATCAAAATGGGAATATTAAAAAGAAGATAGATTATAGGGTGCAGCAGGCTGAATAAAAAATGCAATAATTATTTATAAGCTTTTAAACCTTTTACAGTGAAGAATCAAAATAAAATCGCAATATTATTCTGCAGCATATTATCGTCGCTTGGTTCATATGCGCAGCCGTCTAATAATATTCCCGACAATAGTCTTAACCCAAGCCTGCCTCCGGTTACCTCATATCCGTACCTGGTAAACTACACAGCCCCCCTTGTGAATTACCAACGCGTTTATGAGCCACAGGCTCCTACGGTAAACACTTCGGACATAGGTGGAAAAACACCAGTGGTAGCTTCAATAACCAATACAACTTATTTTGATGGTATAGGCAGACCCTTACAGGATATTTTTCGCCTGGGAGCTGATGGTATGTTTGCCGATCTTGTTAAAGTACATACTTATGATGAAAAAGGAAGGGAAAGCGTAGTGTACCAGCCGTTCTCCTATGCAGCCCCTATTGCAAATAAGGGTAGACTGGAGATTAATCCATTAACACTCTTATCTACGGAATATAGTGCAGAATATCCTGGAGAACAACCGTATTCCCAAACACTTTATGATAATTCTCCAATGGATAGAATTACTAAAGTAATGCCCCCGGGTTATAACTGGGTGGGGAGTTCAAGAGGCGTTAATACTGATTATAGTGCAAATGGCTACTATTCTGTTGTGCCCCCCTATGACGAACCTGCAGTTTCTCAATGGACAGTAGGGCCACTTAATACAGACGTTCCCGTTTATAACAACATATATCCAACAGGTACTTTGTTTTTTATCAAGACAACAGATGAGGATGGCAATATCACAATAGGATATAAAGATAAAAGCGGCCGGTTAATTGCGAAAAGAGTACTCATTTCTTCTACCTCAAGCTTTACGTCTCCTTATACAATAACACCAACTTATGCAGAAACTAATTACATTTATGACGATCTGGGCAACCTGCGCTGGGTGCTTACACCTGAGGCTCTACGCCAGTCAGCATCAGCAGGTACATGGGCAGCTGGCAGTTCACCTGTAAGTGCCGCAAATTTATCAGGCTATTGCTACAATTATTATTATGATGAAAGAGGAAGAGTAGTGGAAAAACAAATGCCGGGTAAAAGCAGAGAGTATATGGTTTATGATGTACGGGATCGGCTAATATTCACCCAGGATGGCAATGAGCAGGCTGCAAATACCTGGAGCTTTACTACTTACGATGTTCTGAACAGGCCTACAATGACAGGTATCTATAATGCTCCAGCGGGAGCGTCCCGAACAACCTTGCAAGATAATATAGATATTGGTAGTTATCCTTCAACTTCAGATCTGCTGCATTATATGACAACTAACGTTTACAATACATATCCTACAACCCTCACCAATGCCTCAATACTCACTTATACCTATTATGATGATTATTCTAATCCTTCGATATCCGGAAGTGTGTTTAGTACCGCAGATCTAAGTAAGCTTACCGGCGTGTCACCCTATGCAATAACACCCGCATTGGGCAGCCAAACAATGGGGGAGGTTACCGGTATCAAAGTGAAGGTGATGGATCCTGCTAGCCCCAGCCTTTGGAATACAACAACAAATTTCTACGATGCATTAGGACAGGTAATACAAACGCAAGCCACTAATCATATGGGTGGTCTTGATATTACTACAAATCAATACAATTTTGGAGGAAGTTTGGCCAGCAGTGTTACTAACCATAAAAACCCCTCTGCAACACCTGTTAATACTTATGTAACTAAAGATTACAGGGTAAATTTTCAGACGGGGGAGACAGATGCACTATACCAAAATATAGATGGTAATGGATCAACACCTATTTTCTCAAATACCTACGATGATTTTGGTCGGGTAAAAGACAAGACGCAAGGTGGTGGCGCTGAGAATGATTACTCTTATGATGTGCGTGGAATGCTGATTGGCATCAATGACAATTTTATAGACGCTCCAACTACCGACAGATATTTTTATGAACAGATTTGTTTCGACAAGGGCTTTACTAATAAACCTTATAATGGAAATATTGGTGGTATTATGTGGAAGGGGTATGGGGTTTCTGCTCCCAAAAGATCATATGGATATACTTACGATAAGCTAAACCGACTAGGCTATGCCGAGTTCCGGGAAAACATAGGCACTCCAGGCAGCCCTATTTGGGATAAAACCGCAACAGATTTTACTGTATCAAATGTTGCCTACGATTATAATGGCAACCTTCAGACTATGAACCAGCGCGGCCCTTCGGGAACCGGGCCGGTGGATATGGATATCCTGACTTATAACTACATGCCTAATAGCAATCAGCTATCTAACGTAACCGATGCAGGGGTAGTAACCGGCAATCCTGATTATAAAGAAAATATAATTAATGTCCCTCAATACAATTACGATGCTAATGGTAATCTGCAGAATGATAATAAAAAAGGTTGGACAGCTACTTATAGTTACCTGGATAAACCCGAACAAGTCAATTTTTCACCCAGCGTAGGCTCTGTTGCTTTTCTATATGATGCGTTAGGAAATAAGCTTAGAAAAACTACAACAGACGCTGCGTCTGGTACCACAACGGTAACCGATTATATAGGTCCCTTTGTTTACGTTAACAATGCACTCTCTTATGTATCTCACGAAGAGGGCCGCTGCCGGCCGGTAATGCCAATACCTGCAACGGGTATGCCCAGCTTCTATTATGATTATTACATAAAAGATCATTTAGGCAATGTCCGTTCCGTTGTTAATATGCAGGAAACAGGTTCCGGGCCACTTACTCCTCCGACTGGCATGGGGGTTGCTTATGCAGCTACAATGGAACCTGGGAATGCCGGTACG
>DATNFP010000072.1:0-5152 GCA_035606335.1 Flavipsychrobacter sp.
CATTATCTGGTAGTGTGGCATTGGCAATTATGATGTTGCCCATTGTTGTTCGCTCTACAGAAGAAACATTAAAATTACTTCCCAACACACTCCAGGAAGCCGCCTTTGCTTTAGGCATGCCTTTCCATAGGGTGATATTAAAAGTTGTAGTGCCTTGTGGTATCAGTGGTATCCTATCCGGAGTAATGCTGTCTGTAGCAAGAATAGCCGGTGAAACAGCCCCTCTTTTATTTACTGCATTTGGTAATCCTTACCTGTCTACCAATATCACAAAGCCAATGCAAAGCCTTCCTTTATTGATCTTTAACTATGCTACAAGCCCTTACACGGATTGGCACGACCTTGCATGGGGTGCATCACTGGTGCTGTTGGTTTGGGTATTATTACTAAATATATTTACTAAGCTTATAACAAGAAGATGGAAAGTACAATTGTAAGAAGCACAAGTTTCAATGCTTACTTCGGTACCAATCATGTGGTGAAGAATGTAAACATTGATATTCCTAAAAACAATGTGATCGCGGTAATGGGACCTTCGGGATGTGGCAAAACTACTTTCCTGCGTTGTATTAACCGCATGCATGAGCTGATACCCAATGCTACATGCGATGGGCAGATAATGCTGAATAATGAAGATGTATATGGCATGCACCCTATTTTTGTACGTCTTAAGATAGGAATGGTATTTCAGCGCCCTAATCCGTTTCCTAATCTTAGCATATACGATAATGTAATAGCAGGCTATAAGCTGAACGGCATAAAAGTAGGTAAAGCCGAAAAAGACAGGATAGTAGAGCACTCTTTATCCAGCGCAGCTTTGTGGAATGAAGTAAAAGATTCATTGCATAAAAAAGGTACATTTTTATCGGGTGGCCAGCAGCAACGTTTGTGTATAGCACGTGCGGTTGCCATGGAGCCGGAAGTATTGCTTCTGGACGAACCAACCTCAGCATTGGATCCCATCTCTACATCGAGCGTGGAAGAATTGCTGCATGAGCTGAAAAAGAACTATACGCTTATTATTGTGACGCACAATATGCAGCAGGCCGCACGCGTTAGCGATAAAACAGCATTTTTTTACATGGGCGAGCTGGTGGAATATGATGATACAAAGCAGATGTTTACCAACCCGCGCGATGCACGTACACAAAATTATATAACCGGAAGATTTAGTTAAGCTAAAAAATAAAATACAACTATGACACAGTTGGAAGTTGAAATCCAGGAATTAAAAAATGAAGTAATCAGCATGTGGAACCTGGTGCAATCACAGATGGAAAAAGCCAGGGCTGCCATGATGAACTTCGATAGGGATCTCGCTCGTGAAGTAGCATTGAAGGAAAAGAGAGTAAATGCATTTGAATTAAAAATTGACCGCGATTGTGAAAATATATTCGCACTCTATTGCCCTGTGGCAATAGATTTGCGTTTTTTACTTGCAGTATTGAAGATCAATAATAACCTGGAACGTGTAGGCGATATAGCTGAAGGCATTGCAAAATATGTTATCGAGTCATCCGGGGATATGGATGTTTCTATATTTGAAACCACACAGTTGACGCGCATGTTCGATGATGCGATTAATATCATGACCGATACACGGGTAGCTTTCGAAAAGGAAGACACTATATTGGCACGCAGCATCTTTAAAAGAGATGAGGTGCTTGACAAAATAAACAGGAATGCGGGGCAGGTTATAGCCGAAGCAATAAAAGCCAACATCAGCATTATGGACGATGCGCTTTATGTGCTTTCTATTATCCGCAAGCTGGAGCGCGTAGGCGATCAGGCGAAAAATATAGCCGAGGAAATAATTTTTTATATAGAAGCCAAAGTGCTGAAGCATCACGAAAGTGCTAAAGAAAGCAGAAACTAAAGTTTTTTCATACAGATGTGTAATAGAAATGGGACAACCATTTATACGCCTGGCTTCTGCCGGGCGTTTTTCGTTTTTACCTGACAATGGTCATGGATGTTACACTTTTATTTGTTCCTGATCGTACCACACAGTAATAAGTTCCTGGTGCTAATCTTTCTGTTGATAATTGTGCATTCGTTACAGAGGCGGCTATAGTTTGCTCTATCAGTTTTTGCCCTGTTACTGATAATAAAAGTATATGTACATCATCATTTTCTCCAAATGATTTATCCCACGATAAATACAGAATATCATTGGCGGGATTTGGATATACTCTCACATTAGCGGATTCATGGCTTGTTGACGGTACGTTTACTGTTACATCCTTTGCTTGCTTATATAGCTTCACTCCACCATATACGTCCCCGACTATCAGCTCATATTTCCCATCCCCATCAATATCAGCCACAGCCGGTGCAGAACGAAACCCGTCATAAGCACCGGAACTAATGATCCAATCAACTGTACCGCCCGCAATAATGTAGTAATTATTCATTGATAAGTAAGATGAGTCGATGAACGAATAATTTGTATCAATCATCGCATAGGGAATAGAAGTATTGCCACCCTGGAAGCCGTCAAAACGATACAACTCTCCTGAGCTGCTTCCTACAAGCATGTAATCAATGCCGGTATTATCAATCTTACCGATAAATGGTGTGCTAAAAGCCACATAGTTATGTTTATCTACTTTTATATTTCCAAGTTGCTTGTTTTTTAGCTCGATGCTTAAAGTTCCTGGTATAGTACCTGTATTTTGATAATATGTAAGTGTACCATGATATTGTCCAATGATCAGATCATTTTTTCCATCCTTATTTAGGTCATATATACAGGGTGCGGAACTTCCCGTTGTAATTATTGTATCACCATTTGCATCTGTGAGCATTGTTTCTTCCAGTCTCCAGATAGGTTGTACAGTATCAGATGCAGCCATATTTTTAAAATAGCTGAGTGTTCCGTCTTTATGTCCTATTATTAGGTCTGCCTTACCATCGTTGTCAATATCTCCGACAGCAGGTGCAGCACCCGAAAATCCATAGGTGCTAAGTGTAAGAAAATTGTCTGTTTGCAGCGTGAAAGAAGGATGACCAGGCGTGCTGGTATTCATATAATAAGATATACGGCTTTTATAAGTGCCGTCGGGCTGAAAGTATCCTTCGGAACCAATGAATAGATCTGGTTTGCCATCTTTGTTATAGTCAAATAACATCGGGTATGCTGCACTTCCGAGGTCTATCGTTTTATCAATGAGAAAGCTGTCTGACTGATAAGTGAATACCGGATGAGATGCGCTTCCGGTATTCTTGTAGAAGACGATGCAATGATAATTTTCACCTTTCCCATTTGGAGCAACAACAATATCCTTGAGGCTATCGCCGTCCATATCCACATTGTATGCTGCAGGATAGGTTGGTAGTTTTAATACATGGCCTCCCTTTTGCCATGTAGTATCCTGTTTAATCATGCTATCAAGATTGGTATATGGTATTTTTCCGTTTTCGAGGTATACTAGATAATTCCATTGTGAATTGCCATCCAGGTAATCGTAATCTCCATCTCCGTCCATATCTACCAGGCAGAGTGAATTACTGGCATCGGTTTTCTTCATTCCACTGCCAGGGTCAGTCATACGTAATGATAAAAATGAATCTTCTGCATAGCAAGGATAATTCAAAATATGTGTGAGCCAATAAGGCTGATCCAGATCCCCCCAGCATTTTGTAGCCAATTCAATATCAATAGAATCCTTGGGGAGTCCTTTTTCTACTTGCATATTCTTATAATAATATACCCTATATCCCAAATTAATAAATGCAAGAAAATCAAGATCGCCATCATTATCTATATCTACAATGGCTGGTATGTCTCCTGGATTACTGTATGCGTTAATATTGCCCGTCGCCGAACGGTCGTTCGAATAATATAATGCTTTGTAATGCTGGAAACATAATTGATTTACACTATTATAATAACCCTTATAAACATCAAACCCCACACCACTACTCTGGAAAAGATCAGGCACACCATCCCGGTTGTAATCTTTCATAATAAGATAGTTCTGGATGGGTGGAAAATTTACTTCATACTCAGGAGCATATACATAATGCGCCGGAGTCTTAGGCTGACTTGTATTTATAAAAGTTCTTACACCTATGCCATGTTCATATATTATGAGGTCTTGTGCCCCATCGTTGTTCAGATCAGCTATGTTGAATTGTGGATTATTAAAGCCACCACACCATGCCAGCGTTTTTTGATTACTCGCTAAATCATAAACTGTGATACTTGAATCGCTTTTATAAACTTGTCCCTGGAATTGCGCTTTTGCAACAAATGATATTAACAGTGCTAATGCGCAGAGAATAGATGATAGTTTCATAGGTAAGTGTCTTACTTGTTACTAAATTATAAAATAAATCAGTATAAGTGAAGGCTTTGGTTTATTGTTTTGCTTCAATTGTTTTTTACAACTCAATGAGACTTAATGTTAACTTAATATACACGTAATATTGACTTGATATTAAATATGTCACTTTGTATAACCAAATGCCTTCGGGCAAACAGAAATGGCTAAAAGAGAAGTGGATATTGTGGTGCTGTCGGACATACATTTAGGTACTTATGGTTGTCACGCTACAGAATTACTGCAATATCTGAAAAGCATCAAACCCAAAGCCGTTGTTCTAAATGGGGACATCATTGATATCTGGCAATTCAGCAAACGTTACTGGCCTGCAACACACATGATGGTGGTAAAGCACCTGATAGGTCTTATTGCCAAAGAAGTGCCCGTCTATTACATACCTGGCAACCACGATGAAATGATCCGTCGTTTCAAAGATTTCCAACTCGGTTCACTTAAAATTACTAACAAGCTTTCCCTCAAAATAGATAATTCTAACGTATGGATATTTCACGGTGATGTTTTCGATGTGGTGATGCAGCACAGCAAATGGCTGGCAAAGCTTGGTGCCATGGGATATGATACACTTATCCTGATAAACCGCTTTGTTAATTTCCTATCTGAAAAGATGGGTCGTGGAAAAGTTTCTTTATCCAAAAAGGTAAAGAACAGCGTAAAAGGTGCAGTGAAGTTTATCAACAAATTTGAAGATACTGTTTGCGATATAGCGGCAGAAAACCAATACAAATACGTTATCTGCGGTCATATCCATCAACCGGAAATAAGAGACATAGAAACAAAACATGGTCCTGTTACATACATGAATT
>DATNFP010000073.1:0-36682 GCA_035606335.1 Flavipsychrobacter sp.
TTCCTGTCTGCCATCTCGCTAAGGTGAAGATGATTAGAAGAGGTGACTCTCATTGCAGTTTGCAGGCCACGTGATAACAGGTTTTTACTTTGTTTTACATTCTGTTGGCTATTCTGTCCGGAAAACATATCGTGATGAACATTATCGGCATTCTTATTATGTATTTTGCGTTCCAGCCATTGTATGTTCTTTTGTTTTTTTTCTTCCAGCAGTATTTTACAATAAGTAGTGAAGTATGTATGTTTTTTCAGAAGTTCTATACTATTGCTGTTCCAGTCTTGTGTGAGTGTATTATATCCTCTTAGCTCAAATTCTTTTTTTACCAGTTTATTAGTGTCTTTAAACTCGTTGGTGCCAAAATGGTATGTGTCAGCATCGCATATAATCTCCTGTAAGAGCCCATGTGGATCTGCTGAAAAGCGTGTAGCCTTGATACAATCGGCTATATTATCTATAACAGCATCGCTTATCCCTTCTTTGTGCATAAACTCTCTCATCATCTCTGCACTTTTTTCCTCATGCTTATCCATCTCTGTAAAGAGATGGCCCACGTCATGAAACCATGCTGCGGTATATAGCGTGAGTGTGTCTTCTTCGCTTAATTTGTAATGTGCTCCTATTTCTTCAGCATGCTGCACTACCTTTTTAGTATGCTCCAGGTTATGATACAACAAGTTGGGATTTGCATGTTGTTCAAACAGGTCGGTAATGTACTTAGCAATTGCCTTATATATATTGTCGCTCATGATTGCCGTTTTAGAACGTTAAATTAACTTTTGAGCCTAGCGTGAAATTGAATAATGCATTTTCACCGGAAAGGGCTGTTGTCACCGAAATAATAACAGTATTAAAAGGAGTATAGTACAATCCGCCACCGTAGGCATCATGCCATATATTGGAGTTTTCGTTTTTCACCCACACACGGCCTACATCGTTAAAACCTATAATGCCAAATGTGCCCGGCATAATATAAGAATGCACATCGCACACTTTTATCCTCAATTCAATATCCGTATATGCCAGTGATGAACCGGAAAACCTGTCTTTCAGGTATCCTCTCAGATAGTTGTTGTCGCCGAGCGTCAACGCCTGAAAATATTCATAATGCTGACTGAATATATGGCCTCCGCCAAGCTTGAGCACAGCTACTATATTCTGCCAGCCCGCTATGCTGGCGTAGACAGCCATATCGGAGGTTAATTTTGTGATAGGGCTACTGTTAGAATTCAATCCCTGCATGGCGGTGAACCTGGTTGTCCAGTCCACTCCCCTTGTCGGCAGCAACTCGGCATTTACATTGTTTACATTGATAACGCCCATCCCACCTGCATAACTCTTCGTATGATATATACTGTTGGCATCAAGCCCCAGATCAGCAGGATTCGCAATAATGCGGTCCGCCCTTGTATTATAATTTTTAGCCCAGTTGTATTCATAGAACGAAGGGCCTATGTCAATACTTAATAGATTATTGAAATAACGTTTCTGGACCAAAATGCTACCATCCAGATCTTCATACCTGATCTCATAGGCATATAATCCCGAGCCATTTCGCTTCACAGTTTCATTTCCAAAGCCGAAAAAGTTACCAAGTGTGGGTTTTATGTATTCTCCTGCTACAACCAGGTCTGTTTTGTGGAAGAGATCCATAAACGCACCTGAATACCTCAACTGGTATGCATTGTTTGAAGGAGAAAATAGAGCAGTAAGTTTCTGGTCTGTGGAGTAGGGAGTTTTTCTGAAATTGTAAGTACGCTGCAGAATGCCAAAGCCAATCAAAAACTGATCTTCTACATTATAACCTAATTCAATGTGTGGGAAACGCCACGATGTATAGTTATCTTCTTTGTCGTTGTAGTTATTCACTGTTGGGTCGTCAGACATACGGTTACGGCTTTTATTATCTGCCAATACAACGTTGTTCTCTTTTTTAAAGTCATAAATGAAGTTTTGAACATGACCATTGATATTAAACGTATCATTACCCTGGCCACCTATCATCCGTACCTTGATCTTTGAACGAACATCATTATCCACACTGAAAACATCATCCCCGCCAAAGCCATACAGGCGCAACTCCTTGGTGACATGAGAATCAAAACTGCGTGAGTAGATACGCTTTGCCGTATCTCCATTCTTATTTCTGCTGTATACGTTTACAGTAAGGCCATCACCGTATTTACTTAAATGGAAATATTCTTCTTCATTGCTTCCCAATATATTCACACGTTTCGAAATGAATTTGTAGTATATCATTGCTTTTTCCGGCATCAGGTCGCGCCTGCTTTTCATTTTTCCTACAAATACGCTGCTATCCATGCTTAATATTTCAGGCGGGAACGTTTTTACGGAAGCAATTATCACAGAATCCGGCAGATCGTTTTTAAATTCTGTAATAGTTTGCTTCCAGTCGTCCGCGTTCAGTTCATTCAGGTAATCTCTGTCAAAATACCGGGCTACATACCCCTGCCACCTCATACGTGGCATATCATACCGGAACCCCTTTAGAAAAGGCAGGCGTTGCCAGGTGGCGTATTTCAAAACCAACCCGTCTGAATAAAAGTAAGCTTCGTCGCGATCGTGCGGTATAGGGTAAAACGTTTTTACTTTTTCGCTATCTTTTGTTCCCCATTTCCACTGATCATAATGACGATCATAGTCTGCAATCAGAAAATCCAGCAGACGAGCTTTTAGCAGTGTCTTCTGGTCTATGGTATGCTTATCATTTTCTCTCATTTTGTTAAACATTTTTGAAGTGCTTTTCCCACCGCCGCTATCCTGCGCGGGGTCCTGCTCTTCAAGCATGCAAACGGTGTTGGCAAAGACCGGCCTGTAATATCCCAATGCATAATCGTCGGGCACTACCATATATTGGGGACTTGCGTGCACAACCCCCAGGGCACTGGCGAGTACCGGCACCGGTAAAGCACCGTAGGGATAGTTAGCAGATATCATGTCTTGTACTATATCAGCTGCAAAGGTGTTTCTGATATTTGCCGGAATAGCTTTTTGCGGGTCTTTATTCAATGTGCGCAAAACCCATTTTTTCCCGGATGAATCCTTCATGTGCAATGACTTTGTCTGCTTGCCGCCGCCCATTCCTACTATGGTAAGTCCACCTTTTTCCTTGTTTATGTTGAATACCTTAAGCTTTACATCGGTAGCCCATTCCTTCCTGTAATTGTTTCCGAGCATCAACCTTTTAAAACCCGATACTCGTGCATAATTCTTATTAGCTGCTACCACTGCACTATCCTTATATACCAGTTCATGAACGGTTACTGTATCTTTTGCCAATTCGGGTAGTTTGGAAAAATTCAGGATATTATCTGAATATGCCTGTTTAATAGTTCCTGTTTTAGGCTGCACCTCATAAAAAGTAACTTGCACATTTTTATTCTTAGATATATCCATTACTGCAAAACCCATAGACTGTGCGGCAAATTTGGTTTTCCTGTTATGCCCGACACGCTGTGCTTTGCAGCCGCCACCACTTACTATATAGTGATAATCGCTATCATTGATGAGTTGCAGGTTATGGTCGTGACCAGATACATGTATCACATACGGGTGAGTTTTCAGCACATCTTCTACTACGCTTATCATATGGGCATATAACGGGAACTTCATATCCTGCGGGCTGCCAAATACGCCACGACTTATAGGATATATTGAGCCTATGATCGGCAATGGTATATATAGATTCTTATTCAGGTCGGTAAATGGAAAAATATGTTGCTTGATGCCATAGTAACCGCTATGAATACCCGTGCTTTTGAAGGGATGGTGACAGGCAAATATCACCAGCTTGTTTGCATTGTGTGTAACAATATCTTTCAGCGCATCCAAAATCTCTTCCTCTGATTTACAACTGCAATCCGATTCATAGCCAGGTTTATCGCCACGTAACAGCCACCATTGGCTATCCATTATCACTAGCACGGCATCTTTTCCTAAAGGCACTTCTACCGGGCCGGGGCAGCCATCTTCAGGATAAAATTTTACATTATCTGCAAGATGATTCAGATACTCTCCCTGCCTTACCACATTGTCATAGCCTTGAGGCTTACCATTTGCCCAGTCATGGTTGCCGGGAATAAAGATGGCATTGGCAGGTGTATTAAGTACCACCGATGCCTGTGTATCTAATGCATTAACTCCTGGTTTGTAGCAAACATCTCCCATACACGGCAAGCCATTCTCGTAAAGGTTGTCTCCCATAAAAAGAACAAGCGTATTTTTCGTCATTGGAATGGTCTTCTTGATGGCATCAATTACTACCGCCTGGCCTTTTGCAACAGAGCCAGGATCTCCGGCGTCGCCTACCAGTATGATGCGCTGATCTATACTGTCAGCCAGGGCAAACTGAGTTTGTCCAAAAACGGGTTGCAGCGAGATGAGTAGAACCATTGTAGTTAGTAGTCTCATTGGTTGTCTGCTTTTTTAAATTTGTAATACAAAATATCTGGCGGCTGCAATTCGGTCGCTTCATTGGAAATGAACATGTTGCCTGAAGATGTGAAGGTGATACCTTCCGGATGATGGAATATTTGGGGATTCAGATTATATAGCTTTTTTACGGCACCATTCCTGTCTGCTACTACTAGTAGCTTGTTTATAGAAGAGAGGATATAGAGTTCATTGGTTACCGGATTAATTGCTGCACCGGAAGGTTTGAAACGCGTATTTTTCGGCCCTCCCATTTCAGGCACTTTATGTGTATCCATAGTAAAGGCGCTGCTATAAGTTGATTGACGGGGATCAAATGTGTACGCGCTGGTTTCACCTGGTTTATCTATATCACAATCTTTGCAGATCAGCACCAGCTTCTGCAGCTTGTCGTCGTAGTATAAAGATTCAAATTCATACTTGCCGTTTTCAGGAAAGTTGAACTTATTGGTAGCCATGGAGTCATTAACAAACTTCACAGACATAATACTACCATCGTTGTTCAGGACATAAAATGTACTGTCGAACAATACAATATCTTCAAAGTCCTTTTTATGGCTGAATTTCCATTTCTTTATGTCAGTAGGTTTATTCATGGATATTTTATACAATCCACCCTTTTCGTCACTTTCGGCAAAAATGCTGTTGTCTTTGGCGTAATAGGTAATACCTGAAATGTCGGCCAGCTCACTGGGAAGCTTAATAACATACGGACTATTCAAGTTATAATTAGGCGGGCCCTGATATCGCCGTCTGTTACATGACAACGCCATAATAAGCAACACAAATAGAAGATAATGAGCCGGTATTATAGCACCTTTTGTATGCTTTATAACCATAATTAATCTCACCCATACAATTTTGTGCCGCGAAAAAGTACCTGTATAGTTGGTTATTCACTAGAATAACGCATAAGACCATCGACATCAAGTAGCTAATTGAGAAAAAACATCCACATAAAACACCTGAATCTCTCCATAAAAGATCATTTTCCCGGACTAATACCTAATTCTATTGTTACCGGATATTTATTAGACATCTGATAAAGAGCTTCTATCACGGCAGGCGGGGCTGCATTATTGGGCATATCGTTTACCGAAGCGCCGATACGCTTACCATCGTTACCTACGGTATGGTACGAACCCGGCCTGTAATGAAAAAAGTTTGACTGGTTTGCCAATTGCGGACTCAAAAAAATATGGTCATACCAATCTTTGGCGCCACCGCCTGTACCGCAGTCGTTAGGCTTTTTTTGTTTTTTTCTTGTAGAGGTAGTCAGAAAAGAGGCAAAACGTTCTGGATGCTTATCCCAGTTAGCAGGATAAGATACTTTATGGTCTATGGCAAAGGGTGGATCTATAAAACGATATTTCTTATCAGCATTGTTAGTGATTGCCTGATAACTATCTTCATTTGTTTTCCGTAAGTTAAAATCGCCCATGACGATCACATTGGGCAGTGCCGGAAAATATTTCTTTATGGCAGCCATCAATTCTTTTATTTGCCGGTCACGATCTGTAGGGTCATCTCCTGAATCTGTATGCAGCAATATTATGTAAAGAAAGGCTGTATCATGTGTTTTAGAAAGATCTGGGCTAAGATAATATAATTTATATGCATCTATGTCTGATATGTCTGAGACGAGTGTGGCATAGCGGGCAAGAGCCAATTTGTGCTTATTATAAAAAAGAATGCAGCCATCTTTATCGCGGGCAACATTCGTAACCGGGCAATAGGCATATTTATCCGGAAATGCAGCATTTAGAGCCTTGTTCAATATAGAATCGGCAAACCCGATCGGGGCCTTGCCTTTATCATGCGCATTCTGAGGTATGGATTCTATTTTTACCAATCCAAGTATATCTGGATTAGTATAGCCGACTATCGTTTTAAGATAGCCATGCAACACACTATTAGGACCTTGGCATCCATCGCCATATTTCAGCACATTGTAGGTCATTACTTTCAGCTTATCCTTTTCTTCAGGAATATTTTTACATTGAGAAAAGAAAGGAATGAAAGTCAGAACAAGTATTAAATAATTGAATCGCATCATTTAGCTGGGTGATATTCTTTTAGTTGATCTAATGCTACTGTAATGTCGTGCCATCTATCAGCTCCTGCGAGAGAAGCAGTCTTTTCATTGCACTTTGAATAGAATGCCAGGATATTATTCCGGAGTGCCACATCCACATTTTTAAACTGCTGTTTTTTTAATCTCAATAACAATTCTCCGTAAGTGTCATCAGCAAGATTATATTCACCGGCATAAGTATCATTGCCTGTATCCCAGTTTATATTTTCAAAATGGTGCTTACCGCTTCTCAGCTTTTGCAGGGCTGCTGTATAGCGGCTTATGGTTGTATCAAAGCTTTGAATAAATAATTTTTCAGCATCCGTACCAGGTACTTTTAGTTTAAGGTCTTTCAACGGCCCGACCTTCGGCAATATTCTTATTATATCCGCCAATATTCCCGGGAACAAACCAGGCCGCTGTCTCTTTTTTCCATACTCGTGATAATAGTTGGCATTGCGCATTCTGTATTCAAACTTCCGTCTTGTTATGGTGGGGTGTGATTTCTGAATGTCCTTCTTTCTGGAGGCCCACGCTGCACGGGTTAAAATCGGGAAAAAGCTTTTGATCGTCCATCTGAATGTGCTGGCAGCCAAAGGAAAATCTCCAAAAACATCTGTAATATTAAGTCCATATGTTTTTGCAAATGCTCTATTCAAAACTGCTGTATCTATCTTAAAGCCAATAAACTGCTGGTATTTTTCTGAAGCGTAATTGCCCCGTGCAGTTTGCAACACATCAAACCCGAATTCCATGCGTACATGCGTTACAGGATCCTGCTCATATGTCACATAGTAGCCGTATTTCTCCTTATCCTTCGGATAGGTAAGCGGTACACTTCGGTTAGTACCTATAGGGTGGCCACATTTATCGGCATAATAGTGACATAGCACACCTAATGCAAATGCATATTCATCTATATTCTGTGATTCATCCAGGAGATTGCTCACAAAATCGCCGCTACGTACATAGTGTACCACGTTGGTAAAAAATTTACTGCCGAAGGGATAATATCCCATATCCGGCGCCACGCTGCCGCCATATGCATAGGCATGCGCTTCTTTTAGTTGGTCTGGTGTAGCATCGTGATATCTTGCTATCAGGAGGGGCTGCAGTATTTTGTCCCAGGCAGCGTCTATTATAGCCTCGTGCGATAATACTGAGTAGGCATACGACTGATCTGCACTATACAGAATGCATATAAGTACCAAAATAAAAAAACTGGAGAGTGCAAATTTTTTCATGCATTACTTATGTATTAGTAACGCACCATAACATTTATGCCATTGCAATAATGGTATAATACTAAAAAAATTATAATGGCAATAAGCAATACTTGCGAGTGCCCAGAACAGGAACCGAACCTGCACTACCTTGCGATAACCAGATTTTGAGTCGCACTAACGAACTTGTAATATCTTTTAGCTGATCTTAGGTTTTCGTTCTTAATGAACCACGCTAAAGCGCTGTGCATACTGTGTATTATTACCGAGCACTTTCAAAACATAACTTCCTGCCGGTAGCTGCGATACGGATATACCTCCATGATAATTGGCTGTGGAATTAAATTGCCACTGGCGGTAGAGACGGCCACTCGCATCATAGATAGCCATAGTACCCTGCTGTGGCTGATCAAAATGCATGTCGATGTTCATCACTGTGTTAGCAGGCAATGGATATAGCACGATATTATTAGCTGATTGTGTGGCAACAGTTGGAACTGCCAGATATGCATCGTAGTAGTTTTGCTCGCTCATGCCGCCAAACCATTTCAGTGACCCTTGCCATAAGTAGGCACTATGAATAAGAACAAAATTGTCGCTGTTGTAAGTGTAGGTATTAAGCTGATAATAAAGATAGCTGGAACTGCCGGCATCGTACAGGGATAACGTATCTGTCAGCTTATTATGATGGGCATCGTATGTAAACAGCTTTTTACTATACGGATTGGCAGCAGTATATAGATAAGTAAGGATCGAACTAATATCATTTGCTGTTGTGTAGCTGAAGAAGTTCAACCTATCTACGATCCACCCTCCTGTACTACTGCCATCCAGGCTACTGTCCGTTACCAGGTTGTGGTGAGCATCATAAATATATAGTCCTCTGTTAGCAAGAACCCAGGCAGTGTCACCCAGGAACTCATAATATGTGTTTGTAGAATCCAGTTCATTAGCTGCATTGTAGTAGTAGTATACCTTCAGGTAATTTGCCCAGGTGCTGGTAGACGACCAATATGCCGTTTGTCTATCAATGGTAAGATTGCCATGAGCATCATAAGTAAAGGAATCAACGGTTGATCCCTGCCATGAATTGCTCGTATTGTTCCATGCATATGCACTATCGGCAATTAAATAGTTAGAAGCGTTATAAAAATTTACCGTACGGTTGTTGGCCGAAGTAATGGAGGTCTTGTTACTATGGCTATCATAGGTATAGTTAGTTGCGTCCATAGTTACCCAGGAATGACTCGCAGTATCGTTTCTAAAAGACGAATCGGTAAGAATATTGTTCCCGGAATACACCCTTGCGGATATAGCATTAATGCCAAAAGGTGCATATACAGCATTATATGTTAGCGAACTATCGTAAAGCCATGTTGTACCATCGGCGGCCAATGCGCGGTGTCCCAGGTACACATATAGACTGGAGTCAATCATCGAAGTGGTATAGGGAGGAGTAGTGGCAGTAAAATAATCTACATGAGCTCTCAAGCGGCTTGATTGTGCATAGCTATCCGTTATACAAAGCAAAAGAAATGCAGAAAGTAGAAGTTTTAGTTTCATAAGCACGTTTATATGATAAAGACATACAATTTATTGCTTTTAGTTGGTAGCAACCCGGATTTTTTAGTCCCTGGTTAAATCTTCCGGAAGTACCTTTATCAGGATATTATCGGATGAGAAAGGTAAATACGATCGTTCTGGGTAAGCGGCATTCTGATTGACTTATGGGAGGTTGCCAATTTAAATGCTCATTTATATTTCCTACGCGAAAATGATGGCCATATCATTTTACAGGATAGTGATTACACGCCGTTAATTCATTTCTGGAATATTGTTAGCTTACACCAGCTTCAGAATCTATATTTCATATTTATGAGGCAAAATATAACCAGTCTGGCAAAGCTGCGCGATTGTGTAAAAGTTAATATTATCAAGTAAAATATGTTCCGATAACCTTATTGCGTTCCGTTTACTTTGATGCAAACACGGTGGCGAAGCATACTCGTTTATAAACAGATACGAATGAGGGTTTCTACTGTAAGCGGGACGCTGTAATATTTTTGTCTAAGTGAGACACTAGGCCAGTGCGGAGGCATCCAATTGCCATGAGTCTTGCTGAGAAGAAATACGAGTGAGGGCCTTCGTAAACTTTAAAGTTCGGTTATTTCAGGACTATTCACATTTTATTCAACAATAACCTTTCCAGATCCCGCTATCCCTGTTTCATTTTGCAATTTATAAAAGTACACCCCTGCATTCAGACCAGAACGGTCTATTGTTATAAAATTACTTGTAACGTTATCAATATCTATTACTTTTTGTCCAAGGACATTGTATACCTGCAGTTGATATTTCTGATGATCATCATTTTCAAATTTTATTGTTGCCTTTTGTGAAAAAGGATTGGGGTAAAAGCTAACGTTTTCAGCCGGATGTAAATTTGGAACTGTGGCAGGCCAACAACTTACCATAACCTGCGTGATGCTTTCAGTGTAAGTGCCATCACCCAATTGTCCCCAAAGATTTTCACCGGCTGCCCAGAGCGAGCCCCCTGCACGTAATGCCATCGAATGACGATTTCCTGCTTTAACAGACTGCCAATCGGTATATGTGGTTATTTGAATTGGGGTGAAAGACCTATAAACAGATGATGATGGGATTCCAAAGGCTCCAAAAGTATTATCACCCCAAGCCCATAAAGTGCCATCTTTCTTGATCGCAAATGAAGTTTCCTGACACGAGGCTGTCGCTATTTTCCAATCGGTTGCCGTATCCACTTGTATTGGTACCTTGCTGTTTGTGGTAGTGCCGTTGCCTAAGTCACCAAAAGTATTATCACCCCAAGCCCATAGAGTGCCATCCGTTTTTATTGCGAGCGCATATGAGCCGCCAGCGCTTATCGAAGCCCAATTTTTATCAGCGCCCACTTGCATAGGAGTATCTACACCTGGAGTAATAGTCCCAATTCCCACCTCACCGTGCATATTTAATCCCCAGGCCCATAACGTCCCGTCTTTTTTAAGCGCTAAAGAAACGTCTGAACCAGTGCTTATTGCAAGCCAATTTGTATCAATACCAACCTGATGTGGTTTCGTAACATCTGTGTCCCCAGGAATACCAATTTCGCCAGCTAAATTTGAGCCCCAACCCCATAAGGTACCGTCTCGTTTAAGACCCAATGAATGTACATACCCAGCGCTAACAGTTTTCCAGTTTGTAGCAGAACCTATCTTTACAGGTACTATTTCATTCGTGTGCGAGCCATTCCCTAGCTGACCGTAAGTATTGGCGCCCCAAGCCCAAAGTGAACCATCAGATTTTAATGCTAATGCAGATATTCCCCCCGCACTGATTACGGACCAATCTGTGTCTGTACTAATTTCAACAGGAATATTTCTATTTATGGTAGACCCATCACCCAAACGGCTATCTGCGTTAAATCCCCATGCCCATAAAGTGCCGTCGCTCTTTTGAGCAATATTAAACTCCCAGTTTGCAGATACGGTTCGCCAGCATTGCGCGTATATACTGCTACAGGATAATACTGTAAATGATAGTGCAATAAGTTTTTTCATAAGGTTTCGGCTTCTTATAAAGGTATGTAATCATTTTTATTTGAGAATATCTACGCCCAGGACGACAATCGAACCTGCATTATCCTATACTGACTATCTTTAACGAATCTATTGATTGAGTTTTCATACATGATCTCCCTCTTTGCTTATCCAGGTATTTACCCATTTTTCTTATTCAGTGTCGCTAGGCTCCCATAGTTCTACTTTGTTCCCTTCAACGTCGAGGATATGAACAAACTTATCGTAGTCGTAAGTTTCTATATTATCCAAGATTGTTATACCATCCTTTTTCAATTCCTCAACAAGTGCTTCTAAATTTTCAACCCGGTAATTAATCATAAAGTCCTGTGATGAGGGCTCAAAATATTTGGTCTTATCGGGGAAAGGACTCCATAATGTATATCCTTTCTTTGCTGAGTCTGCTTCTTGTCGCCAGTCAAACTTTGCTCCATATGGATCTATATCAAAACCGAGATTGGTTTTGTACCATTCTTTCAATTTTTCCGGGTCATTACTTTTGAAGAAAATGCCCCCAATTCCTGTTACCTTTTTCATTTCCTGCGTTTTTTTCTGTGTTAGTATTGTTTTAAATGCAAAAACCAGCGGAACGATATTGCAATGATCAAAAATTATTAAAGTAATTCTTTTTATTGCGGCATTTCACCTGCTTTAATGTACAAATTACGCAGAAGCACAGAAAATAAAAATATGATTTTACAGTAGCCAAAGGAGAGAGTGGAGAAACAGAATGAGAGCGAGATCTATATTGTTGTGCACTAGTTTACAGAGCAAGCGGGACGCTGTAATATTTTAGGTCTAAGTGAGAGGCTTAGACCAGTGGGGTCTTTCAGGCAGTTTTTGACTAATTATGGCATGCATTTCATTCCTTTTTTGACTGCTTTTTATTGTCGATAGTATTTTCATTGCCTCGATCAAACTTTTTTCGTAATTCTCCTTAGTTCCGAGCTCAATCTCTACATCGCACAGCATTAAGTAAGTATCAATTTTTAATTTTTTATTTTCATCATTATCTGCTAAATCAATAGACAAAGCTTCATAAAATTTCTTTCTTGCTAAATCCTGCTTTTCATTATTAAAAAGAAATATGCCAAAACCCCTCAAATTCATAACCTTAATTGGGCTTGAAATCGATTTGTCAATGCTTTTCTGCCAATAATATTCTGCTTTACTAATATCTCCAACTGTAGAATATGCTCCGGCTAATATATTGCAATCAATTTCGGTCACAATACTATCATATCGGTCAATAAGATAATCAGCGTGAGCTATTAAAATCCGTCTATGAGTGTTATAATTTCGCCTCAATAAGATTATTGGTTCAGAGTTAATATCCGTGTCTTTTGAAGCTAGAAGCTTTGTTGATTCAATCGTTATTTTTGTAATGCTTTCTAAAGTATCAGAAAGATTTTTCCTAATTGTTCTTTTTGTTTCCCTATTCTTTTGTACTAAAGTTATAATAAGTGAAATAAATGACAATATCAAAGCAACAGCACTTATGATAATTAATATGGAGTCTTTTATAGTCATAATGTTTATCGAATGATGTGCACAGTATTGAATGTGACGCTCTATTTTCAATAACAGCAACGTTTTAAGCTAGATAAAAAAATTCGTCTTTAATCCTCTGCTTTTCCCCTTTGAAAAATTATTCTTACCTAGCATAAGCCTAAGCTTCGTTTCACCAGCTAACAATTCAAGTTCTGATAATAGACAATTCAAATCTATTGGGATTTTACTAACTCTTTCATATTGTATTCTCATTTGCTCCTTAGTTAAATTATTACTTCCATTTCTGATGTTAAAAGATAGTCTCTTTAAAATAGGTAGCCTGTCACGAAGATTTGATATCAAGTCATAAAAAGGTATAGTATGATCTAATGTTATATCCCTTATACTGGTGCATCCTTGAAAATCTTTCACTTTGATTCTTCCGCATTTTGTGAGAGCAAAGAGTTCAAGTTGTTCAACATACAGAGTGTCGATATTTGAAAACTTAACAACACTGTTATTGATCAATTCTATTTCTATTTCATCAATCAATTTAAGATATAATTTCCTTAAATTCTCTTTATGTTCTAAGCTATTCTTGAGCAGTTTAGGGTATAATCGTGGCGTATAATATATCTCAAGATCATTATAAGCCCGTTCCTGGGTGCGAAGTCTACTCAAAAAACGCTTTTTTAATTCTTTAATATCAACAGTTAATGTGTCCACAGCCGAAAATAGCAAATTATGAGGGTAAGGTAAAAGGAAGGAACCCAAAATAATGAGTGTGAAGAAACAGAGTGAGAGCGGAGGGAAAATAAAAAGCGAAGGAAATCCTTCGCTTTTTATTTTGTGCCCAGAACAGGAATCGAACGCCATTTTATATATATTGAAAATCAACAATATATGCAGATTGTCAATAGTATAAACATTACGTATTTTTGAAATCCTTTACCATAGCGGTTTATCTTTCGTCGCTAACGTTATTCAAACGTAATTTTTCGAGCAAGTCATATATAAATATTATATAATATATATTTGCCACGAATTTTAGAAATTATGGGAGTAACATTAAGATCAAGGAAGCTTAAGGATGGTTCAAAAAGTTATTATTTAGACATTATTCACAACGGTGCAAGGTGGAGTGAAAATTTAGAGTTAGTTGGTAGCCGAGGGAACCTACAAACAATTAAGGATCAGGCTATAGAAATTAGAGATGTTAGAGCAACCGAACTGGCCGCAAGCAATTATGACGTAGTACCAGTAACAGCTAAGAAAAAGAGCTTTATCACTTTCTGGGAAGACTATCTACTTGACTACGATAAAGGAGATCGAAGATCTATAGTATCTTCTTTAGGTCAATTTAAAAAATTCTGCAATGGCAAAGATCTACTTATTGGTCAAATAAATGAGCAATTGTGTAAAAACTTCAAGTCCTATCTGCTGACCTGCGAATCATCAAAAGGTGGACCTTTAAAGGGCGAAACACCAGCAAATTATTTTGCAAGATTTAAAAAGATTTTAAAGGAAGCTAATGCACAAAAGCTAATGAAGCAAGAGCCAGCAAAACACATCTCGTTATCATTATCCGAATGTATTGCAACTGACCCAAAGCAAACTCTTACAAGGTCCGAAATTTATACTTTGGCAAAAACAGAATGTGGAAATGAAACCATAAAGAAAGCTTTTTTATTTTGTTGCATAACTGGCTTGAGAACAAGTGAGGCTCGGAAGTTTAATCCTAAAGATATTTTATACATCAATGTGAACGGTAAATGGATAGCGCATATGGATATTGATCAAAAAAAGGGAACAAATCCTAAGCCCAAACTTATTCCGCTAAACGATTTTGCTCTGATATTACTGGGTGACTTTAGCCAAAAATTAAACGAACCATTTTTTCAATTGCCTAGTCAAAACGGCATAAATAAATCCATAAAAGTATGGCTAGAAAAAGCCGGAATCAGGAAGCATATTACTTTTTATTGTGCGAGACATTCGTGCGCTACGATATTGGTTTCTTCTAAAGTAGATCCTCGTACCGTTATCGGAATTTTAGGGCATAGTAGTTTCAAATACTTGGCAAGGTATGCGCACGAAGTGGATAAAAACAAAGTAGAAGCTCTTGAACTTCTGAATCTCGTTGACGACGAAAGAAAGAAAATCAATGAACTTGAGGTTAAACTGCTTAATGCTTAAGCGATATATATAGCTAGCATCTGTTTAGGTATGGTTCAACTCAAAATTATCGTATCAAAAATCTGCTTATCGAACTGCTTATCGCTATTTTCATTGTCGCTAAAACGCTTGTCAACAAAGGGAAAGGGGCTACTCTAAATTGAGTGGCCTCTTAGTAATTTATAAAAATTCCCAAAGTGCCCCAGACGGGACTTCACTTGAATCACTTTTCAAAATTTTAAAATGGACAGACAATAAAAAAGCCTGCTAAGAAACAAACTCATTTCAAAGCATATAACTTATCCTGTCAGCACTTCATTATTCCCTGTCAATCTTTAACATTAGATCCGTTTTAGGTATTCTAACACAATCTTAATATAAATTACATTTTTTGAAGTTTTTAAAAAAATACGGCACATCGTTTGTTATAGCATTTTTAGATAAAAATATATTGGTTATGAGCAGAAACATTGTTAAAACAACCACAGCTTTTCTGTTTGCAATAGCCCTTTATTTTTTACTGGATTTTGCTGGACTACCGCTGCTTCATGAGGAAACGGCAACCATGCTAAGGGCTATATTGTTAGTTCTGGGTGTGTCTATTCTGGTTGTACTTTATAAGATAACCAGAAACAACGGGCTATTGGAATAACTTATGAAAGTTGTTTAGCTAAGCGCCGTAAAGGCTGTCTATAATGGCAGCCTTTTATTATTGCTTTAATACTCTTTTGACTGAAATTTTTTCATAAAAATGTTTCATACTATGTATCGATTTTTCAGTTTCTATTTGTCATTTTTTCATTTTTGACTATTGGCTTTTTAATAAAGACTTTGGTATCCCTATCTGGTCTGATAGCCTGTTTTACCACGATTTTATCGCACCTGATTACTTTATGAAAAAATGGGAAGCGCATTCTTTCAATATGGAAGGAATGATGAAACAAATGGATTCGATGAAAAATTCATTCTTAAAAAAGAATTACCCTGGATTGAGTACTAAAAAAACTTAGTTCTTTTATTCCTTATCGCTAAAAATATTTAAAAAATGGATACACAATTCAATATCGTTATCAATATTAAACACCGGAGGGAATGCTGGAGATAGGGAATTTTCTCCTCGGTGATAATGAGGAATTTGCTCTTACAACTTTCGACAGCCTAAATGGTTATATTTACGAAGAGCAAGGTGTATTGCGTGTTGATCTTGTTAAAAAGCGAGGCCAGGCACCAGTTCAGTGCTTAGCAAGATCTTCGCGGAATTGATCTTCCCAAATTCTTTAAACAAATCTCTTAGCTAAGCATCTAACATCCCTTTAATTCATTCATTGATAAACATGCTGTTGCTTAGCAGCTAACGCGGCGGTCAGTTTTCGCTGTTCGTTAATTATCTGCTGCAAGTTGGGTTTTACCAATGACTGTAATTCATTTGCACTTATATCCAGGGCCTTCGGGTTTTGCAATAGTGCCCTCCACGGCTTTGGGCTGCCAAAGGGATAATGACCAAAAATGATCACCGGTGTACCATGTGCTACTATTTTGTTCTCCCCTTCCATGATCCATTCATCGACCCATCCATACAAATACTCAGCATCCAATGCAGAAAGCCTCAGGCAGGAATGCGAAGCGGGATAACCTGGCATGTCATACTCATGAAAGCCGATGCCTCCTTTATTAAATATATTTACATTCCATTTTAATATCCACTCTTCTTTTACGCTGCTGGTGTCTACCAGCTTCTTCCAATTGACATAAGTCAATCCTGTAGGTGTAGGATCTTTTTTTCGTCCCATATTGGTAGCTCCCCAGCGTACCAATCTACCATGCTCATATGCCGCAAAAGCTTCTGCCGGATAAGAGAAAAATATTATCTTATTAACGCTATCCAGGAAAGGCAGGCTTTGAGGAAAAGGTGAATACAGGTTAATGTTTGGTTCGACATCATCAGGAACAATCAATGTGTCGGTTTTAAGCGCATGGACTTTGTCTATCCTGTTTAGTGCAAATATTACACGTTGCTGGTTGGTATCATAAGAGGTGTTCAGTTTTGTCATGCCGCTGTCTTTCATAGAGAGGGCATGGTAGTGTACTGGCTTTGTGGGCTTTACTATATTATTGTTGCTAACCGAATCGTCGGTATTTTCGTTAAGCCGCGGCTGGTTACATTGCGCAAACCATACAATAGATAATACACTTACAATAGTAACAAATCTACTTCCCATATTATTCTTTAGTATACACAAAGGAAACTCATGCCACCCATTAGCTGGAGTTATGGCATAGTTTTAATACTCTATGGGAAAACAAGTATATCATGAAACATAATCATCACGAGGAGGCTGCAAAGCATCACACGGAAGCTGCAAAACATCATACTGAAGCTCATAAAGCTAATCAGGAAGGTAACGATGAAAAAGCTGCACATCATGCTCAAGTAGCTAATGGCCACAGTGTTAAAGCTAATGAACAGTCGAGAGAAGCTGCTAAAAAGCATTCCGAATCACAAGGAACTCAAAAGAAATAACTGCCTTCATCATTCGGGGTATTATTATTTATTCGGGGAAAGCTACCATTTGCTTTCCCCATTTTTTATATTCCTATTCAAATTCCCATTTATTTATTAGTCATAGAGACCTTGTTTAGGTCCGATTACTGCATTATAGGAAGCATTGCCTGGAGAACCTGCAAATTATGTAAATAGATGAAGGAATGGTGTAATAATATGGTAAGTCTTTCTTCTAATTTTAAGACCAAATGGTATGTAAATATGTTGTGCATGGAAGAAGAAATTAAATATAGTAATCCAAGATTCTTTGATGTAG
Source organism: Flavipsychrobacter sp. (assembly GCA_035606335.1). Lineage (GTDB taxonomy): Bacteria > Bacteroidota > Bacteroidia > Chitinophagales > Chitinophagaceae > DATNFP01. The sequence goes on from DATNFP010000073.1 coordinate 17,828, forward strand.
GCATTAACGGGATTACGGTAAAAGTCAAAGTCCTGATTAGGTGGAAGACAACCTATATATGCCTGATTGAAAAGAATGAATTGTTTGATCCATTAAAGTTGTTTGGAGCATTTGGGTTTTCGGTAACGGAAGCAAAAATAAATGACGAGAACCACATATTCTTTTACGCTTTTGCAATAGAGAATAAAAATACGTTACTGCAATCTACAATGGAAAACGTATGGGATCAGATTCGTTCGAAATTATTTGCGAAGGAAATCTCTGAACTCGTGTAGTCCTTCCCCATAGTGTCCTCATAAGAATTGAAAAGTTCCCCTTACAGTCCAAGTGGTGCTGCTACGCAGGATAGAAATCAATTGGGTACGATATTTAACTCATTTCTAAAGAATTTATGAACAATAGGGAAGGTTTTACCAAGTGGAATTATCGGTACGGCAGCGATGACCTTATTCAGCTACGCATTATCTGAATTCAGAAATAAAAAATTTTAAAGACCCAAGGTGCTCGGTTGCATGATAAAAAGAATGTTGCCGGATAAAGGAAAGAAGTATGCATTCGTTGCAGGTAGATCCCATGATTTTATGGTAGGGATAATGTTTGCTGCCGCTTATACACATTTGTGGAAGAAAAGAAAATAGTCTCAATCGTCAAGAATGGCTTATTAATTGGCGGTATGACCGGCCTCTTTACAATAAACGAAAGTTTTTGAATGAGGCAAATTGTCTGAGCAAGAGTAGATGGTCATTAGCATTAATGAACTAAAAGTTTATCCTTTTAAAACTTTATAGCTAAGGAAAAGTATGATCGCTATTGCAATTGAAAATCCAACAAGTGTTTTTAAATTCAACGGCCGTCTTTTAATTCCTGTAATTTTCATAGCACAAGGTAAGGCTATTGCTCGACAAACCTGTTGACAATATCATATTCACACTTATCACTTTACCATTTCATTGTATTGAAAAAAGGCAGTTGAGACATAAACGGTAATCTTTCAGACTATATAGCAACTGCAATACAATTAACCTGGAAACAACGGGGATATTCAAACAATCTCGTATAACATTGGTACATAAGATCATCCGTTTTGCTATAGGTAAAACAGCTTGGGCTATTGTTGTAAAAAGGGCAACACGGTCGTATTCCTCTTTTTAACGAGTAAACAACGGTAGAAATATAGCTGCAACATTGTTTATAGACAAAGTGTACCGTGATATTTTGTTTCTGAAAAGCTTCTGAAGTATTGGTATGAGATTGCCTACTATATATTCATGCGATGTTTTCTCTAAAATGAGTGATGCCCGCAAGGCAGCAGGCATCTATCATAAAATTGCAGTATTAATAACTTCTTCTTCCAAAGCTATTGTACGGCTCATTATTATTTCGTAGCCTGGCTTCATTTACCACAATGGATTGCGAGTTAAAACTTGTATTATTGAGTTTTTCAATCGCTTTTTCCGCATTTTCTTTTTCCGGCATATCCACAAATCCAAAGTTACGGGATCTCTTTGTGAAGTTATCAATCACGATTTTGACTGCCTTCACTTCACCAAATGGTATAAAAAGATTTTCAATTTGCTTTTCCGTTGTTTGCGGACTTAGATTACCAATAAAAATGTTCATAAAAATTTATTTTAAGTAAAAATATGGCGGCTGGGAGAGCGGAGACTGAGGAGAAAAGGATTAGTTAAACAGATCAGCAAGCAAAAGCAGATATGCCATTGTCAAAATGAAGTTACCGTTAATTACCCAGACGAAAAAATATATATTATTGACACGATCAGTTGCCATCAAAAATAACCGCTTTTAAAATCGGTATTCAGTCTTTTTGCTGTTTGTGTACTATACTCCCAATCAAGTGCAGTATTATGATTCCCTATCCCTGCCCACTCGTTTGTCTTCATTTGTCCGTTAAAACCATAACGATAGTTGTTGATGTTGTAATAGCGATTGGGCTGTAGGGAACCAAATGCGCAGTAGTTGTTGTAGCTATTCTGTGTTACTACCCTGCTGGTTGAAAATGGTGCATCATTTTCTACTACCGTAGAGCGTACATTACCCAGGCGGCCTTCATTTCGTATAATACCTTAGCTATTTCAAAGAACTGTGCAGTTAAGATACAAAATTCAATGCTAATGAAATGCAGCTCTAGTAGAGAGATTTACTGTAACCAATTTAGCTCGAAGCAACAGTGCAATACCATATTGCTCTACCAGAGCTTATTTATACAACAAAGGCAGTCATTACAGCTACCCTCGTTATTATTCACTCTATAATCTATGTTAATTATAGTTTAAAGGGACTATTTTATTAGTCTCTTTGCAAATAATTTTCTACCGATGATATATATAAAGGGAATTATAAGCTGTGTCAAATTTGCTCATATTGTATAGTTGAATCACTTCAGCAGCACCGCTTACCCACCCTGGAGGACTGAGGTTCCAATATCCACTTCCATATACGTCGCAAAGTGACCACGCCTTAGTAGTATCAAAGGCGACAGGGCCGATGTAACAATATGTATCATCTGTCATAGAGTCGTTAAAATAAGATGGAGTATTGGCGTCATAAATCCAATAAACGTATAATTTAATCCCACGCCACATCACATAGCTCGTATCACCATTTGTGAATGAAAACATTGAGTCCGATACAGACTTATCGCTAATCTTATAAGAATATAATGTATCATTTTGCCAATGAGGGACAAAACCATGCGGCGCTGTGAGTGTAGTAGTTGAAATAAATAGCGCTGACTGCCACTTACTATGGGGGCTGCCTACTGCATTTGTACGATTAGTAACTAAAGACACCTTTGGCTCCACTTCGCTACCTGAAAAGCAATGTCTGAAAACCTGTAAATTATGTAACTCAATGAAAGGATTATGTAATGATATAGATGAGCCGCTCTACTATCTTTATCCAGGTTATTAGCCAAGTAAATAGCTTTTTTGAGATTATCCAGTGTAATACTCTTGTACAACTTCACTATATAACTTATAAAGCCAAATGGCATGGATCATAATAATGAACATCACAAAGATCATGACGATATAATAATAGAAGACGAGTTGCTATTTGATTATTGGGTTACCCATCTGTGTTTTTGCGAAGAAGATTTGATCGACTCGACAATTAAAATTATAAATATTGGTAAGTTAAATGACCAACCAAACGGACATTATCCTATACTATTATTAATCTTACAAGTGTTTGGAAGGGTATTATTTATCTTAGGATTCGATTCACTTTTTAAATAAATTATTTATGAGTTTGATTGAAGACGTATTAGAATTCAATAAAACATCCTTGATGCCGGTATTAAATACTCCCCAAATGCCTACAATTAGAAGATGTGTATTAAGGCAGATATCAATTCAGAAGCAAATAGATGATTTAAATACAGCATGGAGTGAAAAGAATGTCGATAACGCTGCTCGTGCCATATCCAATTGTCTTTATACACTTACAAGTATAGCCTTCGAACTTGGCTTGCAAAACCATCTGGAGATATACCTGCATGAAGTGCATATAGTCAATATGGTGAAAATGAATACAGTCGATACTTATTACCCAAAGAACAAACGTGACCCGGTTAATATAGCTAATGTTACGGAGGGTATGTTGATAAATATGTTTAATCAAACAGCTCTTGGTTAGGACATCGCTAAATGATAAAAACCATAATCCATTAAACCAAGCGATAAGATCATAAAAGCTGTGAACTATATAACAAATTTAAACAACTGTATAATAACTGCAATAACGAATACGACTACCTTGCTTGTAATATTTAGTAGTATGTTGATTTTTTTATTGCCTTATGGTATTCGTCGCTCTTTTCGCAAACGTTTTTTCAACACCTATATGCAGCTCATGGCGCTTTTAAGATGAGCAAAGGTTGGGAACGTTTCTTTTTCATAATGCAAAGTTCTGATCTTAGCCATAATATATTGTTTCCTTAGATAACTACACAAAGTGGAGCAAACCAGTGTTTTATTAGCTGCTGTGATATTTATTTGTGCTATTTTATTATTTTTTTGAAGTCATCTAAAGGCGATGATAAGTAGATGGCATGATTTGTTTAAAATAGTTCTCATGCAAGTATCTGGGGAGTTCTCACTTTTTGTTGGCGCAGTGGCAGCTTTTTGCACTACAATATCCTTTGTTCCACAAGTAATAAAGACGATAAAAACTAATGATACTTCTTCAATCTCCCTCGGCATGTATAGCCTTTTCATATTAGGCACTATTGCTTGGGCAGGATATGGCTTGTTGATCAAAAATGTGCCGGTAATTTTTGCCAACCTGGTGACACTATTGCTGGCTTGTATTATACTCAGTTATAAAATAAAGCATCTAACAAGTCATACAAAGTAAGTGCAAGATAAAAGATACTTCAAATGATTTTCTGTTGAGCTACATTGTGGTTACTAACACAAGGAAAATGTTAGGTTTCATTCAGTTTAAAAATTGAATTTAGTTTTGAATGTCCGTGTAACAACATTGGCATAATAATAAATTAAGGGGATATATGAAAAGTAGGCTTGTTTGTTTATACCTTTATCTATGCCATAAAGTATTCCATGATAAAGAAAGCCCAATACGACAAGTTAAACGAATCAGCAGCCACAATTTTAAGCACTTTTAAAACGTCTTTTTTAGATAAAAGCGGGTTGGATTTAGAGGACTTAAGGGATTATTTCGACGATAACAATGTTTCAATAGACAATAGTGTATTGTATTTTTCCATAGGGCAAAACAAGTTCATGATGGAGCCTGAAATATTATACAGGGATGATAGAACAAACATCATTATTCGGACTTTAGAAAAAGTAAAAAGCGTTTATAGGACATCTAAGCTAAAAAATGATGTTATGCGTATACCCGACCTTGATCTTAATGTATACTATGATTTCAATACCTCATCAAATGAAGCACTAAGTATTAGGATGAAGGGCATCGAATCAAATGATTTAAATTATTTGAATGCTGTAGTACATCAATATTCATTAATTCTTATAAAATATCTGGAAAATATAAACCCAGAAAAAGCAAATGTGTATATAGGTTGAATAGGTTACTGTTATTAGTCTAAAGCTATAGTTTGTATTTAGAATTTATATCGTCAATCTTCTTTCTGGGTTGAGCGTTTACCCTCCTTCTTACTGGTGCCGTGGCAAAAAAGGAGGCTGAAAAGAAAGAAGCTAAAAAGTAAATTTTATGACAAACCAGCAAAAAATAGAGTTAATAGGTGAAAGGATACAAGATTTAGTAAAAGTGACCATGAAAAATGGTGTAATTTCTCACGGCCATTTCAAGCAGAAGACTGATTACAAAGAATTAATTGATATAGGCTATTACTTGTTTCAACCAGAGTCATTTCGGTACCCAATGGAAAAAATACTTCCAATAGAATTGAAGATAAGCAACATGGAATATTTAGATTATTTCTAATTCTTTTTTATTTATCTCATCTTGTCCAAACACGTATATAGTGCCCAATTCAATAACCAAAAAAATTTAACTGATACCTATTGTATCATTAGTAGTCTGGCATGATTGCAGTAACCTTAAAGATGGTACTGGCGCTTGGTGCTGTATAAACAAGAGGCACATTGCCTGCCTGCGCCACGGTTGTTCCCGTCAACACTGGAAGTGAAGTGCCATCAAGGACCTGCACACTATAGCTGGTACCTGTTACTCCGCTTATGCCTAATGTGATTGTGTAAGTAGCTCCTGCCACCGATGTGTTCGTCCACCGGTAGGAAATCTATGATTGGGAAATGAAGCAGTGATAGCTCGAATGTCCTCCGCTTCTTTGGCGTCAGTTGCCAAAGGCTTAAAACGTTCCAAACGAAGGACATCCTGCTTTAATTTATCAATAATATCTCTACGCGCTGCAAGCATGAATTGTCAAAAAAATCAGTACAAAATTGACAATAATTTTGACAATTCCATATTTTTTGACAATAATTAAACTTAAACCACCATATTCAGCTCCATAAGAGCAGTAACTACTTAATAATCAGCGTTATCCCTGAAAAATAATATTATGGATTATAAAGAATTTTATAACTGTTCGCTGAAGTTTCATCTAAAATTCTTATAAAATATAATCCAGCAGGCTGATTATCAAAATATAATTGCCTTTTTAGCCCAGAGATATTTTGACGTACATTGATTTCCTGCCCAAGTTCATTGAATACCTTCATCATAGCATTTTCATGCTCTATCGGTATAATTACATTCACTATCGCATTAGTATGTGTTGGATACACTATAAAATTATTATTACTGCTTTTATTCTGGATTATTGTAGGTTTTATGATCTTACTTGTATCTTTAATCTTTACGATCCAATAATCATCATATCCGGTTGGGTCGTGCACGTCTCCATCATCATCGGGTTCACTTGTGTAACCGGTCATAATATAGCAGCTGTCTGCAGTTAGCTGAATGTCAGTATTTACCTCTATACCAACCCCTCCAAATGAATTCTCCCATTCCAATTTTCCTGTATCGTTAAGTTTTACGACCCAATAATCATGACTCAATACACCGGGACTTTCATGGTGCCCGGTAACTTCGCTATCATCAGATGTACTTGTACCACTTACAATGTATCCGCTATCTGACGTTTGCCTGATGGCAACAGCTTGGTCCATACTACTTCCACCATAACATTTTTGCCATAATATATTCCCAGTATCATTGAATTTTACTATCCAATAATCAAACCATCCATGATTACCTGTTACCTGACCATCGTTTGAGCCCGTGTACCCAGCAACAACATAATTTCCGTCAATAGTTTGCATAACAGAAAATGCCCTATCTTCATCTGAGCCTCCAAAGCATTTTTGCCAAAGCAATTTCCCAGTATCATTTAATTTTAAAACCCAATAGTCATAGTCCCCGTGATTCCCTGAAATGTCTCCGTCTGTTGATCTTGTGAACCCAGCCGCTATATAACCGTGATCCTTTGTTTGCTGAATCGAATACAATTGATCATCATTAGTACCACCATATGTCTTTTGCCACTCAATTCTTCCTGAATCTGTTAATTTTACAATCCAATAATCAAAGTCCCCATGATAAACACCTGATACATCACCATCATTTGAAGAGGTTATACATGCAACAATATAGCCATTGTCGCTAGTTTGTTGGATTGAGAATCCATAGTCGTCACTTGTCCCGCCCAATGACTTTTGCCACTGAATGCCTCCAGTATCATTTAGTTTGACTACCCACGCATCATATCCTCCATGATTTCCTACGATATCTCTATCATTCGAATTGGAAAAGCCGACAAAAATGCTTCCGCTGTCTCTGGTTTGTATAATACTTTCTGCTTCATCATCTCCAGAACCTCCTAATATTCTAGACCAAACCATCCGACCCGTATCGTTTATTTTTATTATCCAATTATCATACCCACCATGATTTGCTGAAAAAAAAGAATCTGTGCTAAGGCTATCTGTTTCTAGACCTGCTACAAGAAATCCTCTATCAAAAGTGGGACTGATACTATTTGCTTGTTCGGTTGCTTCACCTCCATAACATTTTGCCCATACGATATATGGAGCAGACTGACCGAAGGAAGTTATGGCTCTAGTAATGAGAAAAAAGATGCCTAAGCCTATTTGATATTTTTTGCCATACATATTTTCAGCACTTAGTGTTTATTAAATACAATATCCTGTTAAACCATTGATCTACTACCTAATCTTCAAATAACCATTGAGAAGGCCGCTCTCCTATATCTGTAATTTCAAGGTTATTCACATTTATTAACGTTAAAAGAGAACCTTCTGGTAAGTAATTTACTCTTAATAATAGTTGTTCATTTTCGTGAATGGCATAAAAGAATATATCATTTGAATGAACGCATTTCCATTTTATTTTGGTATTTATTAATGAATTATTATCCATTGCTTTTTTTACTAAAGTAGCTTGAAAAATCTTGAACAAATGAAGTTGACCACTACTACCTTTCAAATGACCATTGAATGGGCTTTTCTTCTATGTCTGTAATTTCTAAACCATTTATTAGAGTATAAATTGGTTCGTCTGGAAAATTATTTAGTCTTAATATTAATCGCCTTTTCTCATAGTCAGCATAAAAATATCCCTTACTCAAAGGAATTCGTTTCCAGTGTATTTTGGTTTTAACAAGAAAATTGTTATCCATACCATTCTATTTTTTTTGTATTCCTAATTGTTGATTAACTGTTTCATTACTCCTTTGAGAGGCATCAATGATACCCTGATAATCTACTTTCCCGTCTTTATCTGTATATTTTTTCAATGTCTCTTCCCAAGTCATGTTTGGACGAGTATCATACAACTCAGCAGCCTTTGTTCGATCCGACATTAATTCTCTGGCTGTTGTTCTAAATGTGCCTGCTTTGCCTGTGTTTCTAAACTAGCGGTTTTATCTATAAGACCAGGAATCTTGGTTTCTTGAGTTAAATACCATTGTCTTGCCCCTAAATCAGATAATGTTCCAAATTTTGGTATCGCCTCTCGAAAAATTGCTGCTACCCCGCTACTTCCTTTGGTCAAAGCCATTGCAAAAGCAACGTGTCCAGTAAATGCGCCCCAATCTGAAGATCCCCAATTAGGAATATTTTTCACCTGTTTAATGGTACTTTGGATAACTTGATATCTAAGTTGATCATTTTCACTCATATGGCTAGAAACATCTGGAACAGCCATCAAATCGAATAAGTCTAACGCATTTGAATACGTTTCTGCTTTACCCAACGATTTAAAATCATTTACAAAAGCATTTTTTGCGCTATTCAGGAATGTAAATTCCATATTAGCTGTTTTTATCAATGTTTTGTCATCTGGATGTGATGCAGCAAGGCCAGGCCCCCAAACAAATTCAAGTCCTTCAAGATCTTTACCATCAATAACCCTATCTTCAGCAAAATTGTATGGCGCATTCCATGGATATTTTTTAAATAGTGGATCAGTCGACCAAAATCGGCCTAATCGCGGATCATATTCTCTAAACTTATAATCATAGTGATTGCCGACTCCCGCGATTTCATCATCCCTTTCTTGTCTGTTAAACCCGTAACGGTAAGCATCCCATTTATTACAAATTTTATTTTTCTAATTCTGTCTTAAATTCTCGAACTATGGCTGTACTATCCTTTAAATATACTTTAGCGTAATACTTGTACCCAGAAACAAATTTGTGATCAAAAACAGCCCAATATGTCGTGTCTGTTTTCGTTAATCCAATAGTAAAGCTTTGATATGGCTTTCCCTTTTTCTCGATTGCATAATGAAATTCCTCTTGATAATTAGGAACAGGAGATAATTCAACACCCAAGTTTCCCGACTTTAGCCCTATAGCTCTTATAAATGGGGATCCCGTATCGCTTATATATTTACCTTGTTTATTATAATCAATTTTAATAACTCTTACCCCATCATTATCATACCATTTAAAAGTTTTAATTCTTCTATTTCGATGATACTCATACGCATCATCATAAGGCTTTCCCATTCTATACTTATAAATCGAAAAAGTATCGCCATTGGGGTAAAAACTTATAGAATTTCCATCCATTGTACCCAATTTGTACTCAGTAATCTTTCCTAAGCGATCTTCATCATCATAATATTTAGCTGAACCATTGAGTTTGCCTGACTCATAACTCTCGTCAATTTTTACTCCTCCATTTCTATAGTATTCTATACAATGACCGAATAAAATAGTATCCTTTGAAAGAACTTTATATGATTCCTTTTTCCAAAGCTGATTATTATCATAAAATGTTTCATGAATTAAAAAATTCCTTTCCTGAAACCATTCATTGTGCCGATTAGTGCAACCAGCTAACCAAATAAAAGCAAGCATCATCCATAATGTTGATTTCATTGTCACTTACAAACTAGCCATTTTTAAAAAATAATGGTTTGTTATAATAAATTGAGCTATCTGATGCTTTATCATGTACCTCCAGCCAAATATCGATTTTTTTCCATGGCTTAATCTTATCTATTGGCTTTGGTTTATTGTCGAAGAAAACCCTTTGAACAAAACTAACGTATTTATCTTTCCCAAAAACATAACCTCTTTTATTTGAGTCTTGCAATATGTATAATGATGTAACACAATCCGGTGGATTAGGATAATAAATTATTATTTCCATAGTCGCGTTTGGTTTAAGTTCTAAAGTCTTCGTATTAAGCTCAGAGAGAAACCCTTTAAAAAATATTTCGCCATTAACGCTAATTAACTTACCAGACTCGCTGTATGTTCTTTCATAGAAATTGTTACTGTTTACATCGTTTATGAATAAATAATCTTTAATTCTGCCGTTTTTATAATACTCAGTATTCTCGAAAACCTGTTTGCCTTTATAATAAGTATAAATTGCTTGAATAGATGTTGAATTACTATATCTGCGAAATGTTATACTATCAATATTATAAATAGTATCCACAAAAGTGATTTTCTGTAACTCTTGACCTATAAAAATGCTGTCCCCAACGTGTTCACCTTTTTTATTGTAAAATGCAGAAACATGTGCTGTCTTATTATTACAGGAAACAAGACTTATTATTGTTGTCAAAAACATTAATGCTCTAATTGCTTTCTTCATATGTATATTTATTGATGGAACTGTTCCAAATTCTCAACGTTAGTATTGTCTTTTGTGATTCCTTTTCCTGCGGTATCATTGGGGTTTATTTCTTCATGAGTTTCTTTATTTCTGTATTCCCCACATGATGAACATTGATCAAATTTCTTGGCTTCCTTCTTACCGCCAGCATCTACATTGATGATTCCTGCTTTGTCTGGATCTGTAGCCATATCTTTACCGAGATCTACGGAATTATTCAAATCCTCAAGTGCTTCGATAGGATCTGTAGGTTGTGTTCTACCGAATGCCATCAAAGCCTTCATAGTTCTCAATATCGTTCCGGCATCGACATTACGACTGCCGAGTCCTGCATTTTTGTTGAAGCGTTGCTCATCCCCTCCTTCACCATCAGTGGTAACTAAATGCCAGCCGCCTTCAATCGAGCCATTTTCTTTTACACGGCTATCCTTAACAGGCGGAGTCCATTCCAATGTTACAGTTTTATCATATTCCGTTGAACCGTTCTGTCTTTGTTTATACACATCCACATTGAATACTCTTTTCTCTGGATAAGAAACATAAGGCGCTCTCAATTCCATACTATTAAAGGTTTCATCCCACGGCGCTTGCCAGTGGTCTATTTTTGCCTCACCTTTTATCTCCTTAAAGGATGTGACTCTCATTTTATTTTTATCGTCGATGGTAACTGCCACTGAATAGTGGTGCTCCGATTGCCCGGCGACGTCTATCATGACTGTAGGCTTATCTCCAGCGAATAAATATGGGGAATAGTATGGAAATTTCTTAGTCAGTGGGTCAGGAGTTCTAAACCTACCTATTCTTGTGTCTAATCCTCTATCTCCAAAATCTAGGCTATTCCCTATCCCCGCATATTCATTATCCTTGAGCTTACCATTAAAACCATAACGATATGAATCTTTATTGTTATTACAAACATTAGTAGCAACAGTTCCCTGCACAAGAATAGTATAGCTGAAAACAGCAGTAGTGCAGGTAAGCGTACCACTGGTAGCTGATATTGAAGTAACCTTAAAGAGTGTGCTGTTGCTTGCTGCCGTATAAACAAGAGGAATGTTGCCTGCCTGTGCTATAGTTGTTCCGGTGAGTACGGCTTGAGTAGTTCCATCCAACACCTGTACACTGTAGCTTGTCCCCGTAACACCGCTTACCCCTAACGTTGTAGTATAAGTAGCTCCTGCTACCGATGTGTTTGCCCATGACATCCCATCTCCAGTATGTGTGGTGCTTAACCTCGCTCCGGGGGAGAGGTAGGTTACCGTGCCACTGCCTATGGTCGTAATGCCACACGGCTGGCAGCTGGTGCCTAATGGGTAGCTGCCGCTCACTGTCTGTGGCACCCATCCTGTTTCTGTTACTATTTCGCAGTGAGTAGAAGTGTCTACATTGTACCTGCCCGGCATGAGCATTCCATATGGGAAATAATCATAAATAGCCTCAGGGGAAGCTACATAATGGTCTATTGTTCCATCTGCGTTAAGGTCCTTTCCCCTGCGCTTATCTGTGATAGTTGCCAGCACATCTCCGAGATGATCATCCAACTCATATTGTTTTTGTCCTTCCTGGTGCTGGACACTCAGGCTGCCCAGGTATGGATTGCCATAAAGATTAGTGCTATCGGTGGCAATATCATCCTGATATTCTTCACTATACCATGGGTTGCGGTTGTACAACCGTAAAGTGTCCGTGGTGGGTGAGCTTCCATAAGTCCATGCAGCAGAAATTTGAGTCGGGTAATAAGTTTTAGCTCCTATCCTACTGCTGCCATAGATATCATGTTCAGCAAGATAGAACGTCTGGCTTGTTGGTGACACCTCAACGGGCAATGCGCTGTAAGGTATGCTCATGGTGCTGCTGAGAGCTGATACATAGCCTACATAGCTCAGTCCCGGAACCGCTGCCACAGCCGTATCTATTGTATGGTCGCCGCTGGCATCATCCAATGCGTTCACATAGGTAATAGGACTGGCGTTATAAGGTATTTGCAGCAGAGATGCCGTTGTGTTCACAGCTCTCAGTTCTGCCGCAGCTCCTGTCCATTGGTCAAAGAACGGTTCCACATTGGTTGGATTGCCATAGGTGCTCAGCACATTCTGTATTACCGGCAATAATTGTCCGCCGGTACCTACATAATACGATTCACTATAAACAGTGCTGTTGTAAGCAAGCAGGTTTAAAAACTGCTGCATCTGGGTAGGATTCGAGCTATACAGGTTTTTCCAATCTGTTGCAATGGCCGTTGGCGACATGCCCTCGAGTGCTACCTGTACATTTGCCGCAGTGGTATTGCAGTTGGCATTAGGCGCTACTCCTACCATTGATGCAAACTGGTTCATCAGGTTGTTATTGCCGGTAGAGCACATGATCTCCAGCACGGTTGTTTGTGTAGTCGTGTTCGGGTCGCTGAACAATGCCGCCGTAAGCGTCTGTGCAAGTCCTATGTTATTGGCTGCAAACATAGCCTGGTAGGCAGGGCCCAGCACAGGATGCGGAGTAGCTTCGTAAGTGCCGAGTGGCACTACCCAGCCGGAGCTTCCTGTTAGCATGTTCTGGTAGATGGCGCTGCTGGCGCTCATAAAGTAGCTCGGCGGATGGTTTAGCTCTGAAGTGGTAAAAGTACCATTATATTGGCTGGATTTAATGACCTGCGTCTGAAATGCGCCGATGGACGCATAATTCGGGATGAAGAACCCGCTATTGAGTGAGTGTCCCGGACTAGTGCCACCGATATAAGTGCGTGCCGCGTCGTCCACCGGTATCACCCATCCTGATGGTGTAAGTGGCGCGTCCTTATAGGTATAATTCTCATGATAGATAGCCAGGATATTGCCTTGAAGGTCCCGCACGTAATAATCATTGTTTTGCGTTTCCGGAACGGATCCTGTATCGTTAATCTGCGTAAAATATTTGGCCACGCGGTTGCCGGCTCCATCGTAGACAAAGGTCATATTGTTATCGGCAGTCCTGTTCGAAGTGCTGGTCAGCTTGTTGTATAGATTCCATGTCAATGTGTCCTGCCCGCTCACCTGGTCCTTTATCATATTACCTGTAGGATCATAGAGATATCGGCTCCTGGTGCTGTCGGTATATTGCTGTATGTCGTTGCTGTAATTATTGGGGCTCTGGTCTGTCACCTGCCGCAGCATGTTATTGGGAATGGTGTACGGATAAAAATAAGCGAGGCTGTCCATCAGCACAGGTGTACTTTTTGTACCATTTGTGGCAACGCTATTGCCATAGCGAACCAGCTGCTTCAGGTTGCCATCGTTATCATACTGATAGGTATTATGATAGTCATTCAACCCGCTTATCGTTTGGTTCACGGCATTAATGGTAGCATAGTTGGCGCTATTGATGCGGTTGAGCTGGTCGTACACATATTGTTTGTTCAGACGAACCAGATTGTTAATAGCTACAGTCTGCCTTGCAATGTTACCGTTATAAAGGCTTAACGTCGGTGCAGCTACATGCGTTTGTGACGCTCCCAATATATTCGAGTAGTCACCATTAAAATAATCGATAGAACCGGCAACAATATCTTTGGGAACGAGATAGCCTGTATCCAGCCCCATATCCATAGTGCCATTCAAGGTATCACTATTGACCTGTTTCAACCATCCCTGTATCGTATATGCATAGTCTATACCCTGTACTACACCTTCAAGAGGATCTCCCAAGGTTTCACGGGCGAGAGGGCCATGCTTGTAATACTGGTAAGTGGCATCTGTTGACCATATATAGCCATCGTTGCTTGTCTGCACGCTGGTAATTCGGTTATCAGCATCATAAGCATAACGTTGATAGAACTGGTCAGGAAAGCCCCTGTTGTAGCTAAGCAGGTTTACCTTGCCGCTCACCAGGTCGTAATCATAGTCTATACGTTTATACCGCTGGTATTTATAAGTGTTTCCGAGCGCAGGGAACTCCTGTGTTAAAGTCTTCAAATTGCCATCTACATCGTAGCTGCAATGGCTGGCATAAGTATAGGAATTAAAGAAAGTATCAGTTGGCGAAAGCGTCGTAAAGAACTTGAGGCAGGAAGTACGCTCGCGGAGATTGGTCTGGGTATCGAGCCCACTCACAATGCCCAGGTTTTTAGCGGCAGTGTCATAAATGGTCATCACCACATCCTCCCGCTGGTACTGCCGGACATATATCGGAACGCTATCGGCCGGAACAGGTGACAACCATCCCACAGCAGGATATTCCACCCACCTCGGGTTCGGTGATATCAGGAATTCATTGGGAACGGAGGAAGGATATGAAAAATGCGGGAAGGAATGTATGGTGTCTCCCATCATGGAGAATTCATAGAAATCGGAGAACCATGGATAGCCCATGTTATCGACCTGGCCTGTTTCTATCAACCTGTTCTGATCGTCGTACAGGTGATAAGTATAGCTACCAACAGTGCGCTGCTTATCATTCTGCGAGAAAATTTCACGGTTGTCAAGGTCATAATAAATGTCAACTTTTCCTCCATCAGGAGTACTCTGGTGTACTAGTTGATTGTTGCTGTTATAGTCGTAGGTGCTTGTTTTCTGATGCGCCGGGAATTGCGATAATGCTGTATCGGTATTGTTGATACGGCTGGTATCCACACGGCTTAACAGCAGGTGATTGGTATCCAGTAGCTGTACTCCCTGTGGTGGTACTGTTTCCATCCTGTTGCCTGCCCGATCGTAATAGGTAAGCGTGTAATCAAATTCCTGGTCACGGTACTGGATGAGCATCTGTTCGCCGATGGCGCCCATCACATAAGCCATAAATCCTGCTTTAAGCGCCTGCGATGTGGAATCCAGGTATTTATGCCAGTCATGAATCCCTTCGGAAATAGCGCTTTTTAAAGTTACCCGTTCACAATTGTCAAAACTATCCGGCATGTTATACTCTGCTCCGTAGGTTGTACCGCTCAGCAGCACATTGTCCAGTTCGATATTTTTCGCGATCACGAAATCAGTCATCCCGGAAGCCTGTATCGCAGTGGATGGCTGGCCCGGAATTTCCATATTCAGCACGAAGAAACGCGAGGTGCTATCTCCGGGAATAGGTTGCACACCGGGCAAGGTCCCTACGCTGGTTATCTGGTAGCTCGAGTGCGCACTTTGCGGTAAATAGGTTGGCATCTGTACATAAGCATTATACAATGTATCTCCTGCTCCAAAATAACGGAACCAGTAAGTGCCATCACTGCACCGGTAGACATAAAGGTTATTGGCTATCTTTTGTGCATTGCTTGAAAAGAAGATTGGCCCGGCATAGGTAGCACTGCCCGATACTTTCTGGAATACACTTTCAAGTGTATCATATAAATTACTTGTCAGCGTCGGATCTGCGATATACAGGTTGGTTAGTGTAGTTGGATCAAAAGGTCGTGTATAGCTTAAAAATTCCGAACCAAACAATGCAACCCGCTGCTGCAGGTACAATGCCTGCAATGAGTCCAGCACCTGGTAAGGCGGTGATTGCTGGTATTTATAGGCATACTGAAGGTAGGCTGTCTTCTGCGGTTTAAAATAATCAGGATTTACCGTGCTCTCATAGTTGCTGATAAAGCTTACCGGGATGTGGTTATTGTAGGCATAGCTTCGCAGTTGGTAAATGTCTTTGGATATTTCGTAAGGCGGTGTTCCGGATGCAGCGTATAAGGTATCATACTCCTGGTTCACAAAGTGGCCACCCGTCCATTGGCCGATGAGATGCGGCGAACCGAACGTGACGTTCGTTGAACTGGTGTTGAAGATGACGGATGGCGACGGCGAGAATGTATATGCCGTAGGATAGTAGACCAGTCCTAAGGCAGTCCTCCCCCCGCTTGGACGTTCCAATGCCTGCGTCGGCAGGTTGACGCCATCGGCCAATACGCCCAGTGTGCTGTGATTGGTCTTCCAGTAGTTACAGACATTCACATATTTATAGAGCTCCCACGACGGCAGTTTTCTCAGATCCAGTTCTACCATCTCAAAGCCGCTGAAGGTCTCCCGATAAGGATTTATGAACACTAGGGGATCCTGTGCCTGTAACGCTGAATCAAAAGAGTTCGCGTAGGTCGTATTACTGAACAGGAAATTGGCATACCCCACATAGTCTGGTATCAGTACGCTATCAGCAAGGGCGCAGCTGGTGATAAAATCCTGGTACTGCCCTGCGGTATAGGACTGACCTATAAAATAGTTCATAAAATTTCCCAGCATGGTCTGATAGAAAGGATGGTCCGCGCCTTTTACGCCATACACAGTAAGGCTGTCCCAAAACTGTGTGTACAATGCCCGTATTTGTGTACAGGGCACACACTGCTGTAAAGGGTTCTGCAGGTAGTCCATTGCTTCCACGCTGTCTGTCCACCCAAGAAGGCTGGAATTGGTGATCGTACTGCCTGATTTATGATATAGGTTGCCAACAAAGGAGAGTTCCCCGATATAACCGACCGTTATCGGCGGCGTTATGCTGGTGATGCAGGCCACATTGTTTACCGCGAAAGAGTCTGTTGTTAAACCATTGAATGGATTAGAAACGCCAGGCATCCCGCGTAGATATACTTTTACCGTATCAGTGGGCGATGTTTTATAGATGAATAGCGTGTACATATTGCTGGTCGACTGGTAGGTAGCAAACATATTGACCGAGGTACTACCGGTAAGCGCCGCTATTGCGTTCTCAAATGTACTGCCCGTGTTCAGTGTATAGGCCGATACGGGGCTTGGGCTGCTCGAGGCCGCTTTTTTAAACGATGACAGCGCGGCTGTCTGGTTAAGGAAGTTCTGTATGTTTGTATAGTATGCCGGGGATTTACATGAACCTCCGGAGTTCATCTCCGGGCCAAAGTAGTCATAGTTAATGAGGTAAGGGTTACACAAATCTGTGAGGGTGCCGCCATTCCGCAAGATCGCAAATCGTATCTGTGCTGGGCTATAGGTTCCGTATTGTACCGCATGCGCGTTGCAAAGACTGTCCAAAGTGTTCTGTATCCCGTTATAAATTGTCGTGCTGCCCTGGATACAATTGGACAGGTGATTGAGTATCGTATCAATCTGGCCCACACACAATACAGAATCTGCGCTGCCGACATAGGATGAGGCACTATCGCCCAGTTTTACCAATGAGTCCGCAGGAATAGAGGAAGAATCAAAGTCGGCGGTCAGACCGGCTAGCAGTGCGCTGCTGGTATCCATCGAATACCAGGCACTTCCCTTGCTGAGATCCAGTCCCCCGCCCGGTAAAAATACGGATTGGAAGACAGGGCTTGGTATCAGATGCATCCTTACGTTCTGGCAATGCCAGCAGCTATCATGTTCACCGCCGGTGGTCATGGCATTTTTAAAGCGTTCCCTGTTCTGGAGATACATCGTTATGATGTCGTTGAAATAGGTATTCTCAACAAACGAATTGTTCAGTATGGATCTGCTGGATAGTTCTTTATTAAATATATGGTTCACGCATTCTCTAAACTGAAACGAGTCGGCACACCCGCACCAATCTTTCATCAACTCAATGCTATCCAGCCGTATCTTCCCGCCCATAAAAGTGGCCAGCGAGTCTTCAGGATGTGCATAAAGAAATGGCTTTAACCTGAGTATGGGTTGCAGTGGATCCTGCTTGATAATACTGTCTAAAGACAGCAGGTTTAGCCCCAGCGCCACCTGCGCGTTAGGTATGGCTTCCAGCCTGGCTTCAAATGTATCCACATAACATTGCTGCAATGCGCAGTATTCCGGGTGCAATGGCAAAAGGGCTGCCGCTATACTATCATTAAAAATGTAGATGAATGAATCGGCGCTCATTGTCTGAAGATTCCTGAAGGTATCAAGTCCTTTTACTACATAAGGAGGAAGTGATACGATGCAGGTATCCTGGTACCTATAGATCATCGAATCTGGTTTGCAGCAATAAGGTATCTTGTCGAAAATCGACGTCGTATCATCAGGAGAAGGGCCATTGATAATGCGGCTGGGCATTTGAATGGTGTACTTCCCATACTTGGTGCCCGGCCACAATTCCTGGATCATTTCTTCCCGTTTCAATGCACATGGATCGCTGCTTACAGAAGGGCATGGAAAAGTTTTTGCTTCGACAGACCTGCGGATAAAACTGTCTTCTGTAATAAGACAGTTAGGGCCGTTCATAAATGAATCGACTGCTGCAGCCACATCGTTATAATGCACAGTCAATACTTTTTGCAGGGTTGCAGGACCTTGTCCCAATGCGG
>DATNFP010000074.1:0-13052 GCA_035606335.1 Flavipsychrobacter sp.
TTCTACAAAAGAGTTCACTACTTCAAGCATCTGGCGCAGATACCTGATAAAAGATTGTATAGCACGATACAAAGCAATGGCACTATTAATAACTGCCATGATACCTGTCGGGTCGAGCATGCTAAGCAGTTTTTCGATCACCTTGTTTACTATCTGGTCCATCACCCATTTCTTCACCGCATCCAATACTGTGTTCCAGAGGTCACTTAGCTTTTCCTGTATCTTATCCCATATGGCGGCAATTCCTCTTTGTTGCACATCCCTAATAAATGTCCAGATACCCTCTAATGTGTCTATCGTCCTTCGTATTCTCGCTACTCTTTCGGGGCCAAGTTTCTGGGAAAGTTTTTCCCATATCTTCTCCATAGTAATGCCGAGTATCTGCAATACCCAGCCGATAATGCCACGTAAAGAGAAATCCGTGGGCGCAGTAACTCCTGCATCCTGTAATTCACTTAGTAACCATCCCGTCAGTCCATTCAGCAGATGGCGGCCTATGTTATCAAAGAACTGCATGAACCCTTCCTTGATCGCCCGCAGTAAATTCTTGAGGAAGCCAACGGGATCGCGTTTGATAAGATCAATGGCCAACATTGCCTTGTTAATGATGTTAGCAATAAGGTCGGACGGGAAATTCATTACCTGCAGTATCACCTCGATCACTATCCTGATGATCTCGACTATAAATGCTATCAAGCGGCCTATAGGCTCGCCAAACCGGGCAAGGATACGCCGGAAGGCATCGATAGGATGTATCAGGTCATTCAGACTAAATGAATGCCATAGATCAATGAATAACTGCACAATGGCTGCCGGGGTCATATTGAGCCGGTCTACTGCGGCGAGAATACGCTGTGTTGTTCGTTCAATAGCACCTGATTGTTTCAATTGCTCAAATTGCTGCTCGCCACCGTCTATCAGGCTCATGAACCCGCGAATGATATTTTCCATGGTGCGGGGAACTACCTGATCGGTAAACGGATCTTTGCCGATAATGACAGTGACAAGAGCATATCCTCTTACTGTTCTTGCCCATGTGGATAGGCGGCGCATCAATACTTCCTTGATGAAGCGGAGTATTGTAATGGCTGTATCGCGTACGAAATCCCAAACCTGCTGTATGGGTGTAGCAAATGTGTCGTAGATACGATTGAACGTATCTATAGGATGCATTAAGCTTTCTATGCTGACAAAGTCCCAGATATTGCTGATTCCAGTTCGTATCTGCTGATAAGCACTGCTGAATATTGCAATTCCTTTATCTATCCAGTCGGCAACTTTTTTAAAGCTGCCAGTATCCTGCATTTGAGCACGCTGCTGGCGGCCTTCTTCACCAGCAAGCTCGAGCATGGCATTAAGAATATTGGTGCCGTTTCTATCTACATGCTGTTCGGTTACAGGATCTTCTTCTAATATAACAGTGAGTAACGGATAAGCCGTTGTATGCTCTCGTATGAATGAAACGAGCTGATCGAGCAGGAAGCGCTTGACAATAGAAAGCAACTGTGTTCCGGCTGTAACTGCAAAATCTATAACACTTTGTATGGTATTATGAATGATGTTGCCAATACGCTCAAATACCTGGTGAGGACTTCCAAGGTCTGTAAGAGTAAGGCCATTCCAGAAATTTTCGATACTTGTAATAACACTCCGTACTATTCCCTCAACGGTAGCTATTTGCGTATCCACCCAGCTTTCTGCTTCGGTAAGTGCGCCAAGCTCTTCAAGCTTTTGATGCAACAACTCGCCACCCGGCATAATGTCGAATGCCGCCTCTATAAAGTTGTGCCCGTTGCGATCTACATTTTCGCTCGTGATCGGATCTTCGCCTAATACTACCCGCAAGGCTCTATAACCCGGAATAGCCATAGCAAAATCCCTGGCCTGACCCAATAATAGGCGTTTGCCTGCTTCAAGTCCCTGGCTGACATAATCCACCGCGGAGTTAACTACCAATAAGGCAGAATCTAACCATGAACATTGAATAATACCATTCTCTGCTTTAAGTTGGACAGGTGGCCCACGGTCACTTTCCATTCCTTCTTCCTGCTTTTGGATAGCAGGGCAACCCGTTGCAGAGTTGCAGGATGCAGCTAAAATGCTGGTATTTGTTTGGGATATATTATTTGAAAGTGATTTTGGTTGGATCTGCTCGTCATTGGCAACATCGCTATCCATGCTATCTTTTTTCTGAACTGCATGTTCATGCGATTGTGCGAGAGTATCCTCTTCCTTTTTGTGCTCTTCTTCTTTGCTTTGCAGCTTATCTGTATCTGCTGCTTGTGGTTGCACTGTATTATTTACAAGTGCGCCGTTTGCGTTTACTCCCCAGCTGCTTAGCTCTGATTTAGTTTGTACTTGTTCTGCTTCATTGTTTTCTGCTGTCTCTTCAGTTTCCTCTTTTTTATTTACATGGAAAAGTTCCTGTCTTAATTCTTTCAGTGTTTTCGGTTTAGCGTCTGCGTCCGCTGTAGGCTCACTACTACCCAACTCTCCATCCTTCATCATTAATGGATCAAAAAACGCTGTCCATTTGGATATTGGGTGATCTTTACTCTGTACTTGTGCACCCAGATTGTCTTCACCTGAAGTATTCCCATTTATAGTCGTAACAGTATCGCCACTTGCGCTGGCTACTATTGCAAAATGAGAAAATTGAGAACGATATGCAATGTCTCCCGCTTTTGGTACATAGCCCACAGGATATGCGGCATTAAGGTCTACATTCTGGCCACCTAATATCCATTTCTTCATAGGGACGCCACCCTTGTGCAATGCCCAGAATACAAATATGCCACACCAGCTCGGCATAGCGTCTCTCATATATGGGCCATTAGCTGGTCGCGGATCAGCAGGCGGTAAACCCTTGACTGTTTTCTTTTTCTTGATATCCTGTTCGCTTACTCCACCTTTTACATAAGCCCCTCCTTCAGGTATTACTTTATCTTCCCCTAATGTTGTTTTAAAATATTCAACGAGCCTTGGCCATCCTGTACGAAATCCATCATCGCCATCTTTGTCGGCGTTTACTTTTCCTTGTTCTGCTTTGGCCTTGGCAACTGCATTATTTAATTGAGTTGGCACAGGACGATCCTGGGCAGTCCGCTGGATGATTGATTTGCGGGCTACTGCCGGAGGAGCGTTAGCTGTATTCGATTTGCTCGCGCCTTGTTGTATAGTATGTGTTAATTCATGTGCAAGCAATGTACCTCCACTAGCAGTATGTGGAGAATATTTACCGCTATTGAAGTATATATCATTGCCATGCGTGAATGCCTGGGCGTGGATATTACTGCTTAATGACTGGGCTGTAGTTCCTGTATGGATGCGGACATTACCAAAGTCAGCCTGGAAGCGGCTTTCCATATATTGCTTTGTGGTATCGGGCAAAGCACTTCCGCCTCCTTTGGAGCTACTTAGTGTCTGTTCGAAATTATGCGTACTCGCAGGAGGATCGCGGCCACTGCGCTGGATAACCGGATGAATTAAATTTGATGGCTTTAACGCCACGAAATGATTTGATTGTGTATTGGAAGAAGAAGCAGGATCGCCGCCGGATGCAGCATATACATCATCCTCTTTGAGTTGTATACGGCGCATTAACTTTGTCTGCACTTCGTCATCCTCTTTTCGCTGAACGGCAGTTATTACAGGCGTTTCTAATTTTGGATGTATCTCCTCGTGTGTTTCCTCTTCTTTTCTCTGTAGGCCATCTTCTTCTTTAACGGGCTGCACAGCGGCAGGTTCGGGCATACGCATTACCTGTTCGGCTACATGATCGGCCTCTTTTTCATGAGGGTCATCCGGTGTGCTTACTGATAGCTTTGCCTGTATAGGCGTATTGAAAAAGGCCGGCGCTTCTTTTGCTCCAAAAAAAGTATCCTCCGCGCCCTTTCTGAAAAAAGTAGATCCGGTAGCCTGTTTGCGTGCTACAATAGTGGCCTTACTCGTTTTTTCGGCAGAGGAGAACATACTCGCCTAAGTTTTTTAAATTATTCCTGAGCCCTGTATCCAATTCACATTCAGTAAATGTTTCATCCAGGGCAATTTTATCATATTTATATTCCATGGCAAATGCTGCAATAGCATATCATAAGATTGTTGCTGCACTTGCAGATTCCATGACTCATTTTCAAAAAATAATTTTCCTTCACGTTGCAGGAAAGAAATCCGTAACCCTTCGACAGATGTATTTTTCAATATTTCCCAATAGCCTATTACAGCCTGCAACAATTCAGTTACTTCGTTCTTTTCATCTTGTGTCAATATGTGTTTTGCGGCTAAAGGTGTTTCAATGCCCACTCCCGCTAATATTTTATTAAGAGCTGTTTCAAATTCTTCGTATTCTTCATTGCCACTAACTATATAATTCATCAGCGCAATAGCGCGCGCGATATCTGTTATTTGATTATCCTGAACCAATCCAAGCTTTTTAAAAAGCATGCTGAGATAAGGCGCCACTAATACAAGACCTGCATTTTGTATATAAATACCCTCCTTTTCTTCTTCAGGTTTTGGACTTGTTTTATTTTGGTTATCCGTGGCTGCCTTTATCTTGTCCAGTTTTTCTGCTTTAGATTGTATGCTCCTGTCTAGTGCTTTTTTAAGGATAGTATTATTTATGGAAGCGGAAATGTTGCTTATAAAATTCATTGGGATTGCCTCCGTTTCTTCACTAAAAAGCTCAACAAACAAGTTGTTTGTAGCATTGTCACTTTCTGTCTGTGAAGCAATTGCATTCAGAAGAGCATGTTTGTATTTTGAGGAAATAATCCGCCGCTCTCTATTCGATAGGGCAGTAGTTAAGATGGTATAGTCTTTTTTCCAATTGTTAATAAATGAGGATTTTTCACCTTGCAATGTTTCAACAAACAACCAAAAATCCTCCTCTCCCAGATTAGTAATAATTCGTGTTCTTACCGAATATTCCTGTAACAGAGTTTGCAACTTTTGCAGATCTTCCCTGCTATGATGCTCAGAAAAGAAGCTTTTCAGTTGTTCTTTCCACTCGCTATTATTGTTGATAGCACTCCACCATGGCAAATATCCATTACTAAAATAGAAGACTAATAATTCTATAAACTTTTGCCTGATATTTGTTGTTGCCGCGCTTTGAGTTGTATTTATCTTCTTTATAATTTCAGTCTCAATGGAATCAATTACTCTGTCCAGCAATTTATAATCCCAGTCATTCTTATCTATGGAAATTTCTACGTTCAATGTATCAATGTCTAAAACTCGATTTGTACCAGCATACTTGTTAAACAAGACTTCCATTCGTGGTAGCAAATACTCTTTCAGTAATTCCTCGGCTTTTTTTCTTATGGCAATACCATTTGCTTTGCCATTGTATTGCAATTCAAATACCTGTTTGCGGATTATATTTTTTTCTTTTGTTATCAACTAGCTGCTTTCAATATTGCATTTAACAGATCGATACATTTCTTCAGCGCGACAATATAATTAGGTTTGAAGTTAGCTTCATTGTTGGTTGTAACTCTATTTATCTCAGCCTGCAGATCGCCGATCAATCCGTTTATCTGGTCGCTTTCAGGTTGTGATAGAACACCGAAAATAGATTGTATGCGATTTAACTGGTCTGCAACTAATTGACAAACCGGACTTATTGATACATCTGCTTTGTCAATATCATCCTGCTGTATACATTCAATGTACATGGCTAAACTTACCAGTACTCTGTACATTGCCAGTATCAATGTTCTTGGCTGCAGTTGGGTAAAGAGGTTAAATAACAGCGTAAAACCGTTTACAAGCAGATCTATTGCTCCCTTTGTTTTAAAGAAGTTGATTTGCGTTGCCAGTGGCTGATTTTCAACTGTTGAGAAATCTTTGAAAAATGATTGAAGCTGGTTATATGGTTGGTAATTACTTCTGAATTTATCAAAGTTTTCCGCGTCAACGTTGCTTAGATTATTAAAATTGTCTATTATGGTTTGCGGTGACAAACATGTTTTTGTAACCGGAGGATTAATAGTAACAGAGGTTGTTGTTGAATTTGTACATGTATTATTTGATACAGTAAGTCCTACTACATAGTTGCCTGCTTTCACAAAGTCATGAGAAGGATTCTGATCTACCGAGGTACTTCCATCACCAAAGTCCCACTGATATCTATCTGCAAAGATTGATGTATTAGTAAATACTTTTATTGTAGATGTACTGCCATCAGTTACTGTAAACGATGCTGTTGGCTGTTGATAAACAGCCACATTAACGGTAGCTGTTTGCTGATCTTTTGTATAGGTTAATGTTACTGTTTTTTGTTTCTGTCCGTTTAGAGCTACAGCGGCTGGCGAAAATACCTGGCCACCACTAGGGTCTGTTGTGACCCCTTCGCCTGTAATTGTTCCTCCTGTCGGGGAAACAGTTGGCGTATAAGGGTTCTGGTCATTTGAACAGAATACATTAGGCTGAATATCTATGGTTACATTTTCCGCTGTAGTTTCATTAATTACATAATATATTGGAGGACAATCTGAGCAACATAAATAAGGAAGGTAGAAGTCTGCAATAACAGTGTCGTTAGCAATATCTGAAATAGATGTGCTAAGGGAATTATCGTCAATAATATTTGTATCGAGTATTGCTTTTAACGCATCTACTTCTTCTTTAGTAGCTACTTTGCTACCTTTTAATATATCGTTCAGTTGCAGGTAATTAGGCTTTACCTGGTACACATCCTGCGCCTGTGTGCCTACAGTATTCATTTTTTCGAGCGGCTGTGTCCCTATATCCATTTTTACGGAACTAGATGGAGTCGCTCTTTCTGTTACATTCACGGCCTCCGATTGAGCACCAATTGCTCTATTAATATTTGTATTGTCGGTCGAAGTAATTGCTTTCTGAGTTTCATGATATACAATAATAAAAGTACCTCCCATCGGTACACCGCCTTTGTGTTGTATGCCTGGGTGCAGCCTTACAAAATATCCAAATTTCTGCAGCATCATTACGTAAATGAGCCGCGTCAGGTAGTCTTTATAAAGCGTTTCGAATTGACGTAGCATACATCCTGCAATGAGCCTGTCAAGATGTTCTATAGTTGTTTCATTCGATAAATTTGAATCTAAATTTTTAAATCTTGCTTCCAACCGTGCAGCTATCAATCTTACTTCGTTGCCCGCAACTTCAAACCTGGCAATTGTAAAACCGCTTAAAGAGGAAGGCATGGCCTCAAAAAGCCGCTCCATAGCATACATGAGTGTAAAGAAAGAATAGCTATCGTTGTTAAATGATGCTCCGGTATCGTATGCATAGAGCATACTTTTTTCGGTATTCGTTGCACTACTCAGATTGGTATAATATTGCTCAAAGTCATATCCTAAAGTTCCTTGCGCCACCTGGAAAGATGAATCGCACCTTTTAAATAATGGTAGTATTGATGGCGCCTGGACCTGACCCATAGCTTGCCCATTTGGTGAGGGCATTGTGTAATAATATTTCATCTCATTGCACAGAAGACAGATCAGCTCAGCTACCAATGTATCATATATAGCTTCCAGATCCTGAAACTCGCAGCGCGATTTTAGTTGATCCTGGTATCTTGAAAACAATTCTGATGTTGCTGTTGAACGACCTAATGACGATAAGGTTGTTTTTAAAGATGTCAGATCAGCGCTCAATGCAATTACCTGGAAAGGCAGTCGGTAATTATTTTTTATTGTTGTAATGTTTTTTAGTGCGTCCTGGTAGGTCATGCCTATGTGGCCTTCGATACGTAGAAAATTGTACGGTTCCAAATCATATTTCAGTGGGTTCAACACAAAATCATCTGTCGTATTATATTGGTCGGAATTGTATGATAATATCTGGTTTGCATCGCCTTCATCTGTCATTTTCTCATTCCAGAATTTATATAGCTGGTCGGTTCCTTCAGTGACATCATAATAAAATGGAATCGCCTTGTCACCCAATGGTACGTCTCCTAATTTGCTGGGGGTGATCCTTACAGGGATGCGTACGCGTCTTCTGAAAACATTATTATTGAAATCAACCATGCCATAACGGAAGTAGCCGCTGGCCATAGGTGATACAAAGAATCTTTGCATTAACAATACAATGCGCTTAAATATCCAGCGCAGCTCATTTGTTTGTCTGCAACAACAATCAACGGCAGGAGATGGTATAAAATATTGCCTGTATTGACTTTGGGAAACGGTTGTATCGGGTATTGCCAGATCTAATAATAAATGCAAGCGGAACAGCGTATTATCCGGGCAGCACATGCATATTAATTCCATTCCTGTTTTTCTTAGCTCCTCATATGCGAGCATCAGATCAGAAAACAGATCGTAGTAATACTGTATATTTATCAGCTCTGTTTCAGTAATGGTGCCATCGGAAAGGAAACTAAAATTATCTGAAAAGCCTGTAAATGGATCGCTTGAATATAAATCGCCAATGAGCGGAGAAAGTACACTGTAAGTTTGAGATAGATCTTGTTCTATTGATTTTATAAATGTTGCATTTAATATTTTGAGATAGCTTTTGAAAACCTGTGTGGAGCTTAATAGGGGAGTTGCAGTTACATTGTACCTCGGCATTTTTAAAGTAGGCAGCGATTGATAAGCGCTAGTAGTACTGTTATTTCCTGTGGTAGGTGCCCCAAGTGTAGCAACATCGGATTTGCTGATCAATAGTGGCTTAAAGGATATTGTTACATCCATGCCTTTATCATCGCATGAGTTGGGATTACAGTTTTTTATATTGTTTTCGAGTAGTTCCACATATAACAGAACCACTTTGTCGCTGAGGAATGACTGGCTCAGGTTTGTAGTGTTTGTTGTGACGCCTGCTTCTTCAAGCTCGTATATAGGACTGATAAGAGGGGTCCGCGTACTGAGATCCACAAATTTTTCATACAGTTTATCCTGTACGGGATTATAGGTGCTATATTCAGTATACGTGGTTGTTGGCACCGAAATGACGTAGCCATCTGAAGTAACACCACAACCTTTCGTAATGGTAATAGAACTGCCATCAGCACTTGTTTGCACCTCAAGACCGCATACTATCCCGATCCCTATGAGGTTCGTCCTTGTAAGCCTTTCCTGCTCTTCAAGGTATCCGAATAACTCGTTCAATTGATCCGCAGTTAGCAACTGGTCGGCTACGAATTCAGGATAATTATTTTGCTTAGGAAACATAAAAAATATTTTATCAGATAATAGTTTGGTTCAGGTATACACGGTTTTCGTCATTCCCATCCACACAATCATGCAGCGTGGCTTTAGGATAAACGCTTTTTAACATTATAAACTCATTCAGCAATGCTACCAGCTTATTATGTAAGGCCATTTTATCAGGTGGATCTTTTGCCAGTTCAGAAAGCCAGTCACAATAAAGTGTTTCAAACTGATTTAATTGGTCAGTACTTACCCAGCATATTTTTAATCCAAGATGGGCCGGTGTTTCTGTTCTGATGGTATCTTCTGCAAATCTGCGGAACTCTATGCCGGAGTTTGCTATACCTTTTTCGCCATTCATTACAATAGTCAACCGGAATGAATAAGGGTCTTCTTCACCGCATTGATCGCAATCAGGCCCTATACAAATAGGCAATAAAGGATCACCATCGGGCAGGGTAGTATCCGGTTTGTTTCTTGGGCGTAGTAACATGTGCTCTACTATAAAGATCTTTTCGCCATCTACAATATCATTAGCAAATGCAACGGTATCTGTAATCCATGTAGCTGCGTCAGCATTTTTACTAAAAGGCGCAGGAGCGGTAGCTAATACTTTATTGCTGCTGTCCTTAAGTTGTACTACCCATTGTTTACTCTTCTTTATTTGATAGTTAGATGCATTGGTAATGTATTGTGCAACTACTGCAATATCCGTCTCAGCTTGTATTTCTGCTTCGGCCAGCGTATCAGTCAGGTAATTGGCATTGCTTATCAGGTACACTTTTCCTGTGTCGTCAATTAATCTCCATCTTCTTTCTGTTACTTTCCCACTTGCATCGGTCACTTCATATACTTCCAGGTAGTTGTCCAATTCGCGTAAGCCTAATACCCGTTCTATTCTTTTCTTGAGGCCTGCTATGTTGTCTTCATTACATGCCGGGCCTTTATAGTTGAACGACCTTCCCCTGTTACTGCTCATGAATGGAATATCCTTCAGGAATGCGATCTTATCATTGATCAATGTTTCGGATGCAACCGCCTGGCTGTTTGTATAATTATATAGCATCAGCGCATAGTCGGTAAACTGTTCCTCAAATCTCGCCATCAGGTGATCAAGGAACCTATTTCTCCTGTCAAGGAAAGTTTCATTGTTTTCAGCCAATCCATCAAGCGTGGCCTGATTTAATACATCAGTTCCTGTAACATACAGATCAGAGAGACCTGTGATATCACTATTGGTAAGAAGTCTTGAAAAGTAAGAATGACTTACAGATATATTTAAGGAAAAAAGATCGCGTACATGACTTAGTTGCTGTAAATAATTTACCAGCAATTGCTCGTAAAACAGCAAGTAAGCTTTTAGCTGCTTGGCTTGTGCCAACCGTAAAGGAGTTGAAGTAGAAGGTAAGCCTTCATAACCAACACCATAGGTAAGCGGCAAGGAATATTGTAAAGGATAGTAATCACTTAGTTGATAATAAGTTCCCTGCGGTACAGGAAGGTCATTGCTGCCTACTGTATATTTTGGACGCATGTGCTCCCCTTCGAT
Organism: Flavipsychrobacter sp.; assembly: GCA_035606335.1. Lineage (GTDB taxonomy): Bacteria > Bacteroidota > Bacteroidia > Chitinophagales > Chitinophagaceae > DATNFP01. The sequence continues at coordinate 10,696 of DATNFP010000074.1, forward strand.
CACCAGCAACGTATCGGAAAGCTCAAGGCTATCCGGTAAGAATGGCAATCCGTTTTTGAAAACGAGAAATTTAGAGCCCTGTGTATACAGGCGCGGCTGGCAATTTGTGTTCACTGCTAATGTCCATTGTTCACCATTTAGCCTGTTACCATCACTATCAAAGGGCGACATTACTAGGTTGCGTACGGCTAATACACCGGGTATACCCATCAAAATAGCAATGATGTCAGATCCATATAATTCTGTTTTTAGTTGTGTTGAAGCAAGTTGATCATTATCTATGAAACCATTGTTCAGTACCGGACCGTTAAATATTTCATCAACAGTTTCGCCTGCCGTTAGTAAATCCTGTAAGGAATAGAAACTAATATCAGGACTGAAATATTGATCTATAAGATAGTATGCCTGTGCTAAAACTTCTTCTATATCTGCATCGGGAGTAACATCTATATCTGCGCAGATGGCAATATCTTCTGTTTCAACTGCACTGACACAACAAAAATCTTCACATAAATTTCTGTGTGCCTGCAGATCCTGGCGTACAGATAGCATTACCGCATCCGCCTTTTTTATTTTATCTGCATACTTAGCCATAATACCCGAGGCTGACTGATCCTGTATAGCATTTTTCAGATCTGCCAGTTGCAGCGCTTTTCTGTCGGCATCACTTTGAAACCAAACAGTAAATGGTACATCTTCCAGCAAAAGTGTTTCAGTTGTAGCTGTGTTCGATGCATCAGGATAATACACAACATCGATGGTAGCGTATAAAGGGCCTCTCAGGCCACTTGCGAACTGATCAGCGGGGATATCTACATTATCTGTTTTATTACCTGATATAAATTTTACCGTTACTGTATCTACCTGGCTTTTGGTATTCCTAAAATCGGCGTATTGACTTTTAACAGCTTCAAGTCCTTTCCAAGACAGTAAACGCATTTCAATGGTTGCTGTACTAAATATATTATTTGCTACATCGGTGAGGAAAGAGAAATTGTATAATATTTTACCACTGTTCAGGTCTCCTGCAGCCTCGTCATCTTCAAATTCTATCAGTGCATCGTAGAACCCTTTAATGATAATAGTATGTTCTGTAGATTTATATTGCAATTCGCTTTTAGAGCAGTTAGCATACAGGAACATATCATCGCATGGACAAGGCTTGCATTGCAGCCATGCATTTTTCACACCATCTATATCGATAAGAAGCTTGCGGTAGTCCAACGTTGTCCATGGGCTTATCGTTAATATTTCACTCGCCGTGTAAAATGCCTGGTCGTGGGGATCTGCTGTGGTATCAGGTGCCGGAGCTATAATATCCTGTATGTTGAATGCTGCCCTGTAGCTTAAGTCTGTAATTGCATAACATAGCAGCTCAAGTATTGTAATACCTGGATCATGGATATTATAATCAGTCCAGAGTAAGCTGCTTAATTGCTCAATATAATTTAATCCAGTCTGTCGCAGATAATTATAATCCTGCCCCGGAATCAGCGTTGGATCTTTCGATATGGTGCTATAATCTGCCATTAGCAATTTCGTTATAAATACTTTTTAATCCGTATTTTCTGTAATCACTCTTGATGTATTGTTATAGGTATCAACACATGTAATGGTTTGTGGCCCTATTGTACTATCAGTTATTTCATTAATCACATGTTTTGATGCGGGCGCAGAGACCAGGATCGATATAGCAGTAGATGCGACTATTTCATCTGCATCATTGCTTTCGGGGCCACCTTCCTGTATGCGCTGATACATTTTCACATCAGTTATATAGTCCACATAGCTTTGTTGCTCTATAAAATAAATGATAGACGATTTTTCCACCTTTCCGCCAAACTGCACATCGTCCGACTGGCCATAAGCCCATGGTGTGAGATATGCAGTGATACTATTTTTCAGAAGGTTACTGTAATAATTGAACTCATATCCGGGCAATAGTTTGAGACTAAATTCCAATCTCACTTCTTCAAATTTTGGATTCCTCACATTCAGGTTTATATGACAGGATATTCTTTGCTGTAGATAATCCTGTATCTGTGTCAATACGTCAGCGTTGGTATATGGACGAAGTGGATTAGCATCGTTCCTGTTTACAAGATCAGGAATAGTGATAACGGTCACATATCCCGGAGCAATTTCGTTATAGTCGGCATCAATATATTTTGTATGATTAACACATTTGACTCTGTGTATAGATGGGAATGCCTCAAGCACTAAACGTTCATAATCCCATATCGTGATCGCCCTATCTTTATGGCGAAGCCGCTCACTTACACGCAGATAAAAATGATCTCCTGTTTCTACCGGCTTACCATCAAACGAAGGAGAAGGCTGCGATATACTTTTAATGC
>DATNFP010000075.1:0-3138 GCA_035606335.1 Flavipsychrobacter sp.
TACCTAAAAAACGAGTGTAGCCTTTGGGAATTACATTCTTATACTCAAACCAAACATCGAATATGTCGCCGACAAGGAATAGCTCTGCCGCATCGTGGCGTATCTCGTCCAACCACTGGCACAGGCGCTTCTCGCGGGCTATGCTCGTGGCTTTATCCGGGATACCGAGATGGAAATCGGATGCGAAATATACTTTTTTACCTTCTGGCAGATCCATTTATTACAGATGGGGCTGCAAGTTAGCTTAAAAATGGGAGAGTTGGCACTGATAACACTTTTGCAACTCAATGATTGAGATTAGTGGAAATTCACATCATTAACCTCTACCACGTAATGGCCTGCAGCACGTATGTCAGTTGCTGTAATTTCAACAGCCCTGGTCCGATATGGGGGTAAATCATTAATATACCCGGACCCAATGCCTATCACATTATTATTTTTATCATAAAATGTCGCCTGCAGTGTGCCGTAATCTAAAGATTTACCTGATGTATTTTCTACGGTAACATAAACGCTATAACCATTTATTAAGTCGTCATATTTTGAATTAGTCTTTAAGATATGAAGGGCATTCTTTTCCATTAGCCTTGCTTGCTCCTGATCCTTTTTTTCCGTTTCTGATTGGAATTCGACATCAAACACACTCCAATTATCATCTTTATTGAAATCCGGTTTAGCAGTTTTGCCTTTTAAAGTGACAAACCATCTATCAGTTATTGGGACACCTAAAAGGTTTTGGGTTTCAACTCTTCCGAGTACTATGAAATAGTTTTTATCAGCATGGTAAATCACCGAATCAGGATTGGGGCGAAATTTAGGCTCCTCGGGATTTTTAAAACGTGCCCTGACAGCTTTTTGAGCCAGCCGATACATTCTCTGTTCTTTGGACTCGCAACTAAGCAGACAAAAAGAAAGGAGCGTTAGGTAAAATATATTTTTCATAGGATAGCTTAAAAATGGGAGATAACCTTTTCGGAAGGTCTGTAGCACCTATTAATGAAAATTTACATTATCTACCTGTACGTCAAAACGGGCAGCATTGGGCACATTTGTGGCCATAATTTCTATAACCCTGGCTTCATTTGCCGGCAAATTATTAATAATACCAGTACCGGTACCTACCACATTATTATTCTTATCATAAAAAGTTGCCTGCAGTGAACCATATTCTAATAATTTCGCAGATGTATTCTGGACTGTGGCATAAACGGTGTAGCCATCCAATACATCATTATATTTAGAATCGGTTTTCACGACCTGTATGGCTTTTTTCTCCCTCAGTTCTGCCTCTTTCTGCTGACGCTTTTCAACTTCTGAAGCAAATTCAACATCTGTCACCTGCCAATTGTCATCGTTATTAAAGGATGGCTTATCGCTCTTGCTTTGTAACACAACAAACCACTTATCGGTGAGCGGCAGACCCAAAAGATTTTTAGCTTCAACAGTCCCCTCCACTGTAAAGGAATTTGCATCCTGGTTGTAGCTTACTTTGTCTGGGTTAGCGCCAAACTTTGGCTCATCCGGGTTTTTAAAATGTGCCCTTACTGCCTTCTCGGCTAACCTGTACATTCTGTGTTCTTTAGATTCGCAACTAAGCAGCGTAATAGAAATGAGTGCGAAAAATAAAAGATTTTTCATAAGTTGGATTTTTTTGCAAGATATAAATAACCAAACACGTAAAAAAGCGAACAGTAATTTTTGAATTTCTACTTTTGAATATGCAAACAGAAAATTTACAAATAGCCAATAAATGGTTTGGAGCCTTTAATGAGCATGCGCTCGAAAAGTTGCTGGCGCTGTATGATGATAACGCTGCCCACTACAGCCCCAAACTAAAAATAAGGCGGCCGGAGACGAATGGATATGTAAAGGGCAAAGATGCATTACGCGCCTGGTGGCAGGATGCATTTGACCGGTTACCTACGCTACACTATGAGATTACTTCCCTTACTGCGAATAATGAACGAGTGTTTATGGAATATGTAAGACAGGTGGAAAATGAACCGGAGATGCTGGTGGCGGAGGTATTGGAAATAAAGGAAGGGCTTATTGTGGCTTCGAGGGTGTACCACGGATAGATATAGGTTCAAAAAAAGTGTGGCACGGTATTTTATTGTATCATAAAAGACGATTAAAAAATCTGATTTTATGAAAGCAAGGAACATATTATACATGCGCAAAAACAAGGCCAGGAAGGTATTCGCAAACGCTACCCGCTTTGACCTGGGCACTTTTTTGAAAGCTACCTTTGAATTAAGCCATAGCCGCGTAGTGAAAAATCATATTCAATCAACTTTACAGGAACTTACAGGCTGGCAGCGGCTTACTGCTTAATCATTAGCAGTAAAGCCCTGCCTTCCCTTTAGCTTTAGTTCTTAGTAATCTGCTGCTGATATACTAATGTATTATTAGCATCGTACAAGTTGATATAATAATTGCCCGGAATAAGTTGCGCTACCGATATACGGGTAGCATTAACTGTATCCAGCACCAATTGCCCCACCGCATTATATAATTTTATTTTGGCAGGTATATATCCTGAAATGGTTATGTAACCGTTTGCCGGATTGGGCACAATAGATATATTCTTCTTTATTAAAGGCTGTACTGATGTGGGCGTTGCCTTCCACTGCTCGTCAGTTGTGTATAATGAGGCATCAATGCCGTTTGCCGACTCGCAGGATATGAATAAATGGCCGGAAGAACGATAACACACGCCTTCGGTCTGCCACTCAGGTGCAGGGCCTAATTCTATGCGGCGCTTGTTGCCGGAAAAGAACATATCGTTTTTAAAATCAGTGAGTACCCACATGAACGGACTTGCGTGGCTACGCAGATAGCCTATCAGTATCACTTCATTTTTTACAGGATCATAGTCTGCACCTGTTATCAGGCCATTTACCATATAGCTGGTGTATGGGGTAAGCGCATAAGTGCCAGGCGTTTTGCACACTTTATATACGCGCGTGCCGCCATCGCCCCTGTCTTTAGTAAACAGATATAGTGAATCGCCTTTGGAAAATACCGACTCACAATCGAAGTTATTTGTGCTGCTGGCTGTAAAGCTGGTTTGGTCGGTATATGATATATTTATTGCCTGAGCGTTTACATGTACAGTGCTACCTGCACCAATATCTG